>JAXDHC010000647.1:0-10411 GCA_034664705.1 Solirubrobacteraceae bacterium | reverse complement strand
CCCCGACGGCAGCGCGCGGTCGAGCTCGTTGAGCGGCCGCGACGGCGGCAGCTTGCGCGTGCGCTCGATCATCGCCCGCTCCAGCTCGCGGCGCAGGTGGCCCTCGAAGTCGCGGATCCCCTCGCGCGGCAGGCCCTCGGAGCGGGCGTCCTCGGGCGGCAGGTCGGGCTGGGCCTCGGGGCGCAGGCCGAGCGCGCGGCGGATGCGCTGGACGTCGACGCCGATGACCCCGGAGCCCTCGCCCTGGCGCCCGAAGGCGGCGATCGCCAGCCGGGCGAGGTCGCGCATGAGGCTCTCGTCGCCCTCGTGCAGCGCCCGCGCGATCTCCTGGCGCAGCGTCTCGAGGTTCAGCTCGGCGCCGGCGGCGTCGATCCCGCCGGCCTCGGTGATCCCCGACCGCACGGCCGCCATCTCGGTCGCCCGGAAGAAGAACCGGTCGAAGACGAGGTCGAAGATGCGGCGGTCCTCCTGGGACTTCGCAAGCGTCGCCGCCAGGCCTTCGCGGAAGTCCTCGAGCGCCGTCCACGGCACCTCGCGCAGGACCTGGAAGGCGTCGAGCAGCTCGCTCGTGCCGACGGCGACGCCCTCGCCGCGCAGCTCCTCGCCGAACTGGAGCAGGTGCGCCGCCAGGCCGGGCGGCGCGTCCTCCGGCGCGGTCGCGCCGTACAGCGCGACCCTACGGCTGGCCGGCGGGCGCGGCACGCATCCCCAGCTTCATCCCGACGCGCTCGGTCACGACGTCGAGGTCGGTCCGGTGCTTGACGATGATCGACAGCGTCTGGGTGAAGACCTGGGCGTCGATGTCGTCGGCGCCGAGCAGGAGGAGCGCCCGCGCCCAGTCGACCGACTCGGCGATCGAGGGGGGCTTCTTCAGGTCGAGCTCGCGGACCATGGCGATGATCTCGACGAGCTTGCGGGCGATCGCGTCGTCGAGGTCGGGCGTGTGGAGCTTGACGATCTCGAGCTCGTGCTCGAGCGCGGGGTAGTCGAGCCACAGGTACAGGCAGCGGCGCTTCAGCGCCTCGGTGAGCTCGCGCGTGTTGTTCGAGGTCAGGAGCACGATGGGCCGGGTGCGCGCCTCGAAGCGCCCGAGCTCGGGGATCGTGATCTGGAAGTCGCTGAGCAGCTCGAGGAGCATCGCCTCGAACTCCTGGTCGGTCTTGTCGATCTCGTCGATCAGCAGGACGACGGGCTCCTCGGCGGCGATCGCGCTCAGCAGCGGGCGCTGGAGGAGGAACTCCTCGCCGAAGATGTCGTCCTGCACCTCCTGCCAGCCGGCGCCCTCGTCCTCGGCCTGGATGCGCAGCAGCTGCTTGCGGTAGTTCCACTCGTACAGCGCCTTGGCCTCGTCGAGGCCCTCGTAGCACTGAAGGCGCACCAGCCCGCGGTCCAGGTAGCGCGCGAGCGCGCGGGCGAGCTCGGTCTTGCCGACGCCGGCCGGTCCCTCGACGAGGATCGGCTTGCCGAGCTTGGCGGCCAGGTAGGCGACGAGCGCCGTCGACTCGCTGGGGAGGTATCCGACGGAGCGCAGGCCGGCGGTGACGTCGTCGATGCTCTCGGGTGATGCGGGCATGGACCCCGAATGATAGGAACCGCGCCGTGCGAGCCTGGCCGGCACCCGCGTTCCTCTACGACGCGAATCCCGAATTCGGCACGAGCCCGACCCCGTTTCTCGTGCTGATGGCGGCCGGCTTCGTCATCGGCGTCGTCGGCCACGTCGTCCGCGCGCGGGCGCTCGTCGCGGTCGGGATCGGCCTGATCTTCCTCGCGACGTTCCTGCTGCCGCTCGTGACGAACGTCGGGCGGTCCTAGGATCCGGCCCCGCGGCGGGGGATGGCGGTGCGGGGTCCGCACCCCGCGAGGGACACGGGCGCGGACCCCGCTCGTCGATCGGGCGGTCCGGGCCTGATCGCGAGCACACCGCCATACGCTGGGGCCGGGCGCCCGTGGCCGCGCCCGGCGGGCAGGCCTCGAGGACCTGCGCGACAGCCACAACGCACCCGGACGCGCGAACTTGCGCCTCGCCGCCGGGATCCTCGATCAGGCGGATCGGGCGTCGTCGCAGACGCCGGCGAGCTCGGCCGCCAGGGTCTCCGCCGGCGGCTCGGCCACGGGCAGGCCGATGACGAACGTCGTGCCGCGGCCGACCTCGCTCTCGGCCGTGAGAACGCCGCCGTGCGCCTCGACGAGCGAGCGCGCGATCGTGAGGCCGAGGCCGGTGCCCTGCGTCGCCGAGCGGACGCTCGAGGACGCGCGGTAGAAGCGGTCGAAGATGCGCGGCAGCTCGTCGGCCGGGATCCCGGGGCCGGTGTCGGCCACGCGCACCTCGGCCGTGTCGCCGCGGCGGGCGACGGTCACCCGAATCTCGCCGGCGGGCGGCGTGAACTTCACCGCGTTGCCGACGATGTTGCCGAGCACCTGCTCGAAGCGGTCGCGGTCGACCCGGACGACGATCGGATCCCGGCCGGCCTCCACGGCGAGCGTGACGCCCTTGCGCTCGGCGGCCGGCCGCAGCGTCTCGACGGCGGGCGCGACCAGCGTGTCGAGGCGCTCGAGCCGCGGCTCGATCTCCATGGCGCCGGCGTCGACCTTGTCGACCGTGAGCAGGTCGCCGACGAGCGCGAGGAGCCGCTGGCCGCCGCGGTGGACGACCTTCAGATGGCCGCGATGCTCGCTGCTCAGCTCGTCGGGCGGGGCGTCGAGCACCAGCTCGAGATAGCCGATGATCGAGGTCAGCGGCGTGCGCAGCTCGTGCGACGCCGTCGCGACGAACTCGTGCTGCATGACCGCGAAGGCCTCGACCTCGCGGCTGTGGGCCTCGACCTCGCGGTTTCGGGCCTCGAGGTCGAGGTTCACGCGCGTGAGCTCCTGGGCCGCGTCGCGCAGCTGGCCGGTGCGCTCCTCGACCTCGCGGTCGGCCTGCCGCCGGGCGACGATGTGGATCCGTACGAGCGCGGCCGTGGTGATCGAGAGGAACAGGCCGCCGATGAGGGCGATGAGCGGGGCCCGCTGGCGGTAGCCGCTCGCGAAGCTCGGCAGCGACGTGTAGCGCAGCGTCCACGTCCGGCCCGCCGCGTCGAGGTGGACGGTGCTCGTCATCCCACCCGCCTCCGGCGTTCGCGGCATCGCGGCGAGGAGCGCGCGGCCGTCGGCGCGGTCGCCGTCGAACAGCTCGACGCGGACCTCGGCGGCCATGGGCCGGTGGATGTTGGCCAGGAACTCGGGGCCGCGGAAGCGGGCGATCGCCCAGCCGCGCAGCGCCGCGCGGCGCTCGGCCACGGTGCGCGGAACGACGCCCGGTCGGTACACCGGCATGAGGAGACTGAACCCGGGGGCCGGGTTCGGCAGCACCGTCAGCCTGGCGGTCAGCGCCGCCTTCCCCGTGTCGCGGGCGCGATCCTGCGCTCCGCGGGCGCCGACACGTGCGCTCACGTCGTAGCCGAGGTTCAGCGGCGGGCCGCCGGCCGTCGTCTCCTCGAAGGTCACGATGCGGCGCTCCTTGCCGGTCCCGAGCCGGGGGTCGGAATCGGGCGCGAGCTTCACCGCGAACCCGGGCGCCCCGTCACGGCGCTGCTCGGCGACGAAGCGCGGCAGGTCGCCGGTCGGCACGCTCGAGACGTACGTGATGCCCTGCATGCTCGGGTAGCGGCTGGTCAGGCCCAGCGACCGTACGTACGTGCGGAACTCCGTCCGCCCGAGGCGCGAGGACGCGCCGAACAGCCCGGCGGCGCCGCGCAGGGCGTCCTCGGAGCGGGCGAGCTCCGATCGCACGGCCCGCGTCGAGTCCGCGGCGGCGGTGCGGAACTCCTGCTCGGTGCGGTCGTGGGTGGCGGACTGGAACCGGCTGGCCACGCCGACCGAGAACGCGACCCCGAGGACGAGCATGACGACGGGCACGAGCGCGGGGCGGGCGGCCGCGCGGCGCAGCAGGCGGCGCGGGGCGCGTCCGGAGGGGGGCGAGAACGGCATAACCGTCCGGTGATCGGCCGCCGGAGCGCCGACTGGAGCGCGGCGGCGCGTCAGCTGCCGCGCGGCGGCGGGCGGTACTCGGCGGGCTCGTCGAAGGAGAGCTGGCCCTCGATCGCGTCGTCGCCCTCGCGTGGGCGCCGGGGCGGCTCGGCGACGGTCGTCGGCTCCTCGCCGGGCGGCGCGGGCCGCGGCCGCCGGCGCGGCTGGGCGTCCGCGTGCGACCCGCCCGGGTCGGGCGGGGGCACCGTGGTGGGCGCCTCGTCGGCCGGGGGCTCGGGCGTGTGCGCCGCGCGGATGCGGTACCCGGCGTAGGCCAGCAGCGCGCCGAGCAGGAACGCGACGAAGATGCCCCACTCGACGCCCACGACGGTCTTGATCGGACCCTCCTGGCGCCCGTCGGGCTTGTCGAGCTGGCGGTAGAAGGTCAGGAACATGACCCAGACCCCGGCGCCGAGGATCACGGCTCCGTCGCCGCCGGGGAGGTGGAAGGCCTTGCGCTCGGCGCGCGCCCAGAGGAGCGCGATCACGCCCGCGACGACCACGAAGATCGCCGCCTCGACGAACGAGTAGACCTGGAAGGCGTTCTTGGAGTCGTCCAGCGACACCGGACGGCCGCGGACGATCGCGAAGCCCGTCTCCTGATACCAGGGCAGAAGCATGGAGACCAGCAGCGCGACGGCGGCGATCGCCGCCAGGCGCTGGTCGGGCGTCAGCGCGCGCCACGCCGCGCCGACGCGGGCCGCGACGGCCGGCCCGCGACCGGGCTGACGACCGGACGGCGGCCGCGGGCGGGACTGCGCGCGCGTGGGGTCGTCCGGGCCGTGGTCGGCGCTCATGCGGGCGCGCCGGCCGCCGCCCGCATGCGGTCCAGCAGCAACTCGGCGTCGGCCTCGGAGACGATCCGCAGCTGACCCTGGAACGCGAGCTTCCAGTGCTCGGCCGGCCACTTGCGCACGTGGTCGAGGTCGTCCTTGAGCTCCTCGGCCGGCACCCACTCGCGCTCGTCGAGCACGACCTCCGGCTCGGTCGGGAAGCGCCACGGGTAGGGGTCGGGGCTGCCGGGCTTGCCCGGCCAGACCGGCGTGCGGTCCTCGAACAGGTCACCGGCGATCCGCACGGACGCCGGGAAGCGCCCGACCTTCGTGAGGTAGAAGACGATGCGGTCGCCCGGCTCCATCTCCAGCGCCTGGTTGCGGCGGCGCTCCTTCATCCCGATCAGCTCGAAGCCGCGCTCGCGCGTGGCGGCGAAGTTCTCCGGCGATCCGGTCAGGATCCACGTCTTGGGCGCCTGCGCCATGCTGCGGCCATTCTATGCGCCACCGGTACGGAGCCCACGTCCACCAGTTCGCCGACCTCCGCGTCCCCGGCGGGGACGGGCCCTTCCCCGTGGCGGTGCTCCTGCACGCCGGCTTCTGGCGCGAGCAGTACACGCTCGAGCTGTCCGAGGACCTCGCCGCCGACCTGTCGCGCCGCGGCTGGGCGACGTGGAACGTGGAGTTCCGCCGGGTGGGGGAGGTGAGCGGCGGCGGCTGGGAGCAGACGACCGGCGACGTGGGCATCGCCATCGACGCGCTGGCGGACCTGGACGCTCCGCTGGACCTCGAGCGCGTCGTCGCCGTGGGGCAGTCGGCCGGCGGGCACCTCGCGCTGTGGGCGGCCGGCCGCCGGGGCGCGGTCCCGCTCGCCGGCGCGGTGTCGCAGGCCGGCGTGCCCGATCTCGCGGAGGCCGCCCGGCTGGGCCTCGGCGACGGGGCGGCGCGCGACTTCATGGGCGGCGGGCCGGACGCGATCCCCGAGGCCTACGCGATCGCGTCGCCCGCCGAGCGCCTGCCCACGGGCGTGCCCCAGCTGCTCGTCCACGGCGACGCCGACGACGTCGTGCCGGTCGGGCTGAGCCGTCGCTACGCGCAGGCGGCGCGCGCCGCCGGCGACGACGTCGAGCTCGTCGTCCGCGCCGGCGAGGACCACTTCGTCCACCTCGACCCGTCCAGCGGGGCGTGGGCCGACGTCGTGCGCTGGCTCGGGCGCTTCGCCTGAGCGCCGGCCGCCCGCTCAGGCGATCGGGATGTCCTCGACCTCGGGCTCGGCGCCGCGCTCGCCGTCGAGGTGCTCGATGAGCCGGTCGAGCAGGGCGCGCACGAGCAGCAGCATCTGGCGGACCATGTCGGTGACCTGCTGCTGCAGCTCGGCCGGGACGAGCTCGCGCACCGCCTGAAGCAGGGCGAGCAGCGCAGCGAGGTCGTCCTGCGCCGACGGGCCGCCGTCCCGCGGCGGCGCGGCCCAGCCCTGCGGCGGGACGCGCGCCTCCTCGCCGAGGCGCTCGGCCGCCTCGCGCGTCGCGCGGATCTGCTCGCGCAGGCCGGCGAGCGGGTCAGCTGGGTCGGCCGGGTCGGTCGGGGCCATCGAAGGTCACCACGAGGCTGCCGTCGGCGAACGTCGCGCCGGCGGGTCGGAAGTCGCCCATCGCGGGCGGGAGCATCAGCGTGCGCTTGTGGCCGTCGACGCGCACCACGAGCTCGAGCCCGATCTTCTTCAGCGAGACGTCGCCCTTGCGCGCGAACGGCAGGTCCAGCCGCAGGCGCGCCTCGCCGGGGCCGACCTCCAGCTCCTGTGTGAGGCGGTCGTGCAGCACGGCGGCGGTGTCGTGCCCGGCGAACACGGCGTCGCCGAGCCGGTCGAGCATCGCCGCCCCGACGACCTCCTCCTCGAAGTACGGGGCGCGCAGCACCGGCACCGGCGCGAACGCGGCCTCGACGTCGGCGAGATGGCGCTGCTGGCGCTCGCGCCAGGCGCCGAAGTAGTCGCCGACCTCGGCCGGGAAGACGCGGTTCACGACGACGGCGTCGGTCAGGTAGCCGTAGAGGTTCAGGTAGGTGAACGTCCGCCGCGCCTCGTCGATCACGAGGCGGTCGGGCGTCATGACGAGCCGGACCGAGACCCGTTCGCGGTCGCGGAGGATCTCGTTCATGGCGATCAGGTTGCGCACGAGGCGCTCGACGTCGGCGATCACGGCGTCGCCGGGCAGCGTGACGTCGAGGAGGGTGCTCGCGAGCGGCCGCGCGGCGGCGAGCAGCGCCCCGCGGGCGGGGAAGACCTTCTGCAGCCACCAGCGGGCGACGTCGGGGAACGAGAGCAGCCGCAGCGTCTCGCCGGTCGGCGCGCAGTCGACGATCACGACGTCGAAGCGGCCGTCCTCGTGGTGGCGCTTGATCTGCAAGAGGCTGAACAGCTCGTCCATGCCGGGCGGGACGGTGAGCTCCTCGGCGGAGATCCGGTCGACGCCGCGCTCGAGCAGCATCTCGCCGAGCCACTCCTGGACCGAGCCCCAGTTGCGCTCGAGCTCGTCCTGGGCGGCGACCTGCTGGGCCCACAGCCGGTCGCCGACCTGCTCCGGCTCGCCGCCCAGCGCGGCCTCGAGGGCGTCCCCGAGGCTGTGCGCCGGGTCCGTCGAGAGGACGATCGTGGACAGGCCCGCGGCGGCGCACCGCCGCGCGGTCGCGGCGGCGACCGAGGTCTTGCCGACCCCGCCCTTGCCCGTGTAGAGGATCGTCCGTGGCGCCATCAGCGGCGCCGGAGTCTATTTCCGTTTCGGGGCGCGGCGCACGGGGAGCGTGGTGGCCGCCGGCGCCGCCGCGTTGCCGACGAGGTCGACGGCGCGCACGTCGGCGGCGAGCGCCCCGGGCTCGCTCGGCCGGACGGTGAACGTCTGCGTGCCGCGGCCGAAGCGCTGCGTCCGCGCGAACACGGTGCGCCCGCCGCGGCGCAGCGTGAGCGTGACGTTGGAGATCTTCGTCAGCGTGAAGGCGAGCTTCTCCGTGCGCCGCGCGCGCCACGTGCGGGTGGGCGGGACGAGCGCGAGGACGGGCGCGACCTTCTCGTAGGCGGTGAACCGGTCGGCCGCGGAGCAGTAGACGCTGGGCTCCGGCGCCGGCCGGCCGCGCTGGGCGTCGGTGGTCAGGCGCGAGCACAGCGCGCGCAGGAACTCGACGGCGAGCCGGTGGTAGTGCAGGTCGGCTTCGAACCCGGGCCGGTACAGCGACCAGACGCCGGTGTCGGCGGTGGGCAGCTCCGCGCGCAGCTGCGCCTCGCCGGCGCTGAAGAGCGCGGCGCCCTCGGGATCGTTGGCCAGGATCGTGAAGTCGTGCAGGCCGTTGACCGCCTGGACGAAGCCGTTGAGGATCCGCAGGTTGGGGCCGAACGAGTACTGCAGGTAGTGCGCGCCCGCGGGGGTCGCAACCCGGACGCCCTCCGGCGGCGGCTGGCGGAAGACGCCCAGCGCCGCCCGCGCCGCCTCGAAGTAGCGCGGCTCCTTCAGCCGCGACGCCGCGCGCGACAGGGCCTGGATGCCGGTGCCCTGGGCCAGGCCGCTCACCCACGGCGGGGAGCCGCCGTCGAAGGGGAAGAGGTACTCCCACGCGATGCCGCCCGCGCGCTGGGTCGCCAGCGCGATGGCCTCGTCGAGGAGCGCGGCGAGCTCCACGTCGTGCCCGCGCCCGAGGTACAGGCCGTTGGCCTTGCCGAAGGTCCCCAGCCACTGGATCTGGATGCCCTGGCCGGCGTAGGCCTGCCACACGAGCCCGCTTCCGGGGAAGCTCACGCGCCGCCCGGCGGGGAGCAGGGGGCGCGACGCCCACCACTCGCGGTTGCGCTGGAGGGTGAGGAAGACGGCGGGCGCGCGCGTGGCGGTCAGGGCGCCGCTCTCGGCGATGCGCGTCGTCGTGGTGACGACGGCCTTCAGGTTGTCGCGGCGCGCGCCGCGCAGGCGGCCGAGCGTCCGGCTCGCCTCGCTCCACGTCGTGAGCCACTGGTCGCGGTGGGCCTGGTCGATCGCGCCCGCGGCGAGCAGGCGGTCGAGCTCGCCGGCGACGGTGGGCTTCGGGGTCTGCGCTCCGGCCGGGGCGGCGGCGAGGGCGAGGACGAGGGCGGCGGCGAGCGCAGCGAGAGGCGGGCGGTGCACCGGTCGGATGGTATTCGGACACCGCCGCGGCACACGCAGGCTCGGTTGCACCCGTCTGATTGTCCGTTCGCTGACAATCGCCGCGTCGCCCCACATAGAGCCGTCGCAGTGGACCGGCCGACGTTCATAGAGGTTTCTTGCAATCCTGCGCGCGCGATGAACCTCCGCCGATTCCTCTTCTCCGTCGAGGGTGCGCCGTACATCCTCGTGCCGTTCATCCCGCTCGCGGTCGTCCTGGAGCTGGTCCACGCCGACCCCGTGATCGTCTTCTTCGCCTCCGCGCTCGGAGTCATCCCGACGGCGGCGCTGATGGGACGCGCGACGGAGGAGCTGGCCGAGCGCTCCGGCCCCGGCATCGGCGGTCTGCTGAACGTGACGTTCGGCAACGCGCCCGAGCTCATCATCGCCCTGTTCGCGTTGAACGCCGGGCTCCACGAGGTCGTCAAGGCGTCGATCATCGGCTCGATCATGGGCAACGCCCTGCTCGTGCTCGGCGCCGCCGCGTTCGTCGGCGGCCTGCGGCGCGAGCGCCAGCGCTTCGACGCGACGGCGGCGGTCACGCAGTCCTCGATGCTGCTGCTGGCCGGTGTCGCGCTCGTCATGCCGGCCGTCTTCGAGCTCGTCGAGGGCGTCGGCCTGCCGCAGCCCGACGCGGAGCGCATCAACTACGACTCGACGGTCGAGAACCTCTCCTACGCGGTCGCGTTCGTCCTCATCGGCACCTACGTCGCCGGCCTGGTCTTCTCGTTGAAGACGCACCGCGACCTGTTCAACCCGGTCGCGCAGTCCGAGGCCGACCCGGACCCGATCCAGCACGGCGACGCCGAGCCGTGGACGGTGCGCAAGTCCGTGATCATGCTCGCGATCGCCGGCATGGCCGTCGGCCTGATGTCCGAGATCCTCGTGGGCTCGATCACGGAGGCGTCGGAGTCCGTCGGCCTGAGCGAGTTCTTCATCGGCGTGATCGTGGTGGCCATCGTCGGCAACGCGGCCGAGCACTGGGTCGCGGTCCTCGTCGCCTGGAAGGACAAGATGGACCTCGCGGTGAACATCGCGATCGGCTCGGCCGCCCAGATCGCGCTGTTCGTCGCGCCCGTGCTGGTGCTGTGCTCGCTGTTCATCGGGCCGCACCCGATGGCGCTCGTGTTCAACGGCTTCGAGATCGCCGGCGTCCTGATGGCCATCCTCATCGCCGCCCACGTGACGAACGAGGGCGAGACGACGTGGTTCGAGGGGCTCCAGCTCCTGGCCGTGTACGCGGTGCTCGGGATCGCCTTCTTCTTCGCCTGATCGGCGGCCGGACGCCCGCGATCCCGTCTCCTAGACTCGGCGGTGATGACCGACCTCGGCCACCTCGCGCTCGGCACCTGGAGCGGCGGGCGCTTCATGCACTTCGGCGAGCCCCTCGACGACGAGCGGCTCGCGGCGATCGTCCGCCCCGACGCGGCGATCTCGACGGTGATCACCGCCGACGCCTACGGCGCC
>JAXDHC010000646.1:0-2588 GCA_034664705.1 Solirubrobacteraceae bacterium | reverse complement strand
ACGTGCGCCGCCGCCGGGAAGGCGCCGCGCGCGAGGAGCGGGGAGGCCGACGCGGTGTCGTCGCTGCCCTCGAGGCGGCGTCGGTGCGCGACGACGTCGGCGACCGTCACGAGCTTGAGCCCGTGGCGGCTGCAGAACCGGACCAGCTGAGCCCGGTCGGCCACGTCGCCGTCGTCGTCGAGGATCGCGCAGATCGCGGCGGCCGGCGTCAGGCCCGCGAGACGCGTCAGGTCGACGGCGGCCTCCGTGTGCCCGCGGCGCTCCAGCACGCCGTCGGGGTGCGCGCGCAGCGGGAAGATGTGGCCGGGACGGACGAGGTCGCCGGCGGTCGCCCGCGCGTCGGCGGCGACCTGGATCGTGCGGGCCCGGTCGTGGGCCGAGATGCCCGTCGTGATGTCGTCGCGCGCCTCGATCGAGACGGTGAACGCCGTGCCGAACGATGCCTCGCTGTGGCGCGTCATCGGCGGGAGCTCGAGCTCGTCGCAGCGTTCCGGCGTGAGGCCGAGGCAGATCACGCCGCCGGCGTGGGTCGCCATGAACTTGACCGCGTCCGGCGTGACGAGCTCGGCCGCGATGGTCAGGTCGCCCTGGTTCTTGCGGTTGGGGTCGTCGAGCACCACGACGAAGCGGCCCGCTCGGAGGTCCACGAGGGCCTCCTCGACCGTGGCGAACGGCGGCTCGGGGGATGCGATGGGCGCGGAGTCTGAAGACACGCAGAGCACGATAGGCGGGGCGAGCGGCGCGCGCAACAGAGTGGTCCGACAAACAGGCCAAACGCTTGACGGCCCAAGTCGGCGCCGATATAAGACATCCGAGCTTTGGACGTATGACCAGACCATCAGACAATCGGAGGCAACCTTGACCGAACCGGTGGCAGCACCTGTCTCGCGTCCGGCCGATCTGCTCGCGGCGGCGACGTCGCTCGCCGACGAGTTCGCGACGCGAGCCGACAAGATCGATCTGGACGGCGTGTTCCCGTTCGAGAACTTCGACCGGCTCGCTCAGGAGGGCTTTCTCGGGCTCACCGCGCCCGAGGAGTTCGGCGGCTTCGGCGCCGGTCTCATCCCCATGCTCGAGGTGCTCGAGAAGCTGGCGATGGGCTGCGGGTCCACCGCGCTCGCCGCGTCCCTCCACCTGCAGACCGTCCTCTACATGTCGGATGAGCTGAAGGCCACCGGCGACCCGCGCATCGAGGCGATCCTCCGGGGCTGCGGCCGCAACGAGGTCGTGATCTGCGGCGCGATGTCCGAGCCCCAGACGGGCGGCCGCATCACGAACGCCGCGACGAAGGCGACGCGCGTCGACGGCGGCTTCGTCATCGACGGCATGAAGATCTTCGCCACGAACTCACCGGCGATGACGCATTTCCGGTCCAGCGCGTCGTGGGACTCGCCGGACGGCGTGCGGGTCGTCAACTTCGTCGTCAACCAGGGCATCGAGGGGCTTCAGCCGCTCGGCGACTGGGACACGATGGGCATGCGCGGGAGCGGCTCGCAGAGCATCCGCTTCAAGGAGATGTTCGTGCCCGACGATCAGATCTGGTTCATCCGTGAGCCCGGCGTCTGGGACAAGTTCCTGATGAAGCTCTTCTTCATCGTGTGGGTGGGCATCCCCGTCGTGTATCTCGGCATCGCGCAGGCGATGCGCGACTTCGCGGTGCAGTGGGCGCTCAAGCGCGTGCGCTACCCCGCCCCGCGGCCCGTCTCCCACGAGCCCGGCGTCCAGAGCGCCGTGGCGCGGATGGACGCCCACCTCGCGACCGCGCGCACGCTGCTCTACAGCACCGCCCAGAAGGGCGTGGATCGCGGCGACAGCCTCGAGGCGCTGACCGAGTCCTTCCATGAGGTGACACGGTCGAAGTACACGATCAACCAGTCGGTCGTGCAGGTCGCCCAGGAGGCGCTGTACCTCGTCGGCGGCTCGGCCTACTTCCGCAAGCACCCCCTCCAGCGCATGTACCGCGACGCGATCAGCGCGCCGTTCCACGCGCTGAACCTCGCCGACAGCGAGGAGGCCATCGGCAAGTGGGCCCTCGGCATCCCGCTCGACGCCGAGCCGCGGTGGGGCTAGCCGCCCCGGCGGCTCTCACGGAGGGATAGCGCGTTGCCGGTGCAAGACGAGAGGTTCCGCACCATCGCCGCGTCGCTCGCCGCCGGCGTCAGCATCGTCACGGCGATCGACGCGGGCGGCGTGCCGCGGGGACTCACGAGCAGCGCCGTCTGCTCGGTCTCCGCGGTGCCGCCGGCGATGCTGGTGTGCGTCGATCAGCGCTCGAACACGCTTCCCGCCATCAGGGAGGCGGGGGCGTTCGCGATCAACGTGCTCGCGGCGGGCCGCGAGGCGCTGGCGCTGCGCTTCGCGTCGAAGGCCGAGGACAAGTTCAGCGGCGTGCGATGGACGGCGTCGCACGCCGCTCGCAGGGCGCCCGTGCTCGCGGACGACGTCATCGCGTGCGCGGAGTGCCTCGTGATGGAGGAGATCCAGGCGGGCGACCACTGGATCTTCATCGGGTCCGTCGAGGACGGCTTCGTCCGCGACGACGCACCGCTTGTGTACTGCCGGCGCACCTTCGCCGCGTGGCCGCTGAC
>JAXDHC010000645.1:0-13645 GCA_034664705.1 Solirubrobacteraceae bacterium | reverse complement strand
CGAGCGACGTCCCCGCGGGCCGATGGCCCCGGCGGACGGCCGCTGCCACCGCCCGGGGCCCGCCCCGGGGGGAAGCGGCTCCGAGCCGGTCGGGGGCCGTCGTGCGCCGGCTACGGGCGCTGGTGGTCCTCCACGGCGGTCACCGCGAAGTCCTTGCCGACCTTGACCTCGACCTCGGTGCCGTCGGCCTTGCGGACGTGCGCCTCGTAGACGCCGCCGCGGTCGGACTCGACGCGCAGCACGGTGCCGTCGACCTTGGCGAGCGCCGCGGCCTTGACCTTCGCCGCGGTGTCGCCGGTCAGCGCCGTCTCGCCGCCGCCCGGACCGCCGCCGCCGGGACCGCCGTGGCGGCCACCGCGGCCGCCGTGCTCGTCGACGGCCGTCACCGCGAAGTCCTTGCCGACCTTGACCTCCACCTCGGTGCCGTCCGCCTTGCGGACGTGCGCCTCGTAGACGCCGCCTTCGTCGGTCTCGGCGCGCAGCACCGTGCCGGGGACCTTGGCGAGCGCCGCCTCCTTGACCTTCGTCGCGGTGTCGCCCGTGAGCGCCGTCTCGTTCGGCCGGCCCGCGCGATCGGCGGTCGACGCCGAGCCCGAGGTCGACGAGCCGGAGCCGGAGCCCGTCGCCGCGCCGGCGATCGCCGCGCCGCCGAGCGCCAGGGAGGCGACGGCGGCGACGGGCACGAGCATCTTCTTGGAGCTGCGGAACATCGGGAGTCCTTTCGGTGGTCTTCGGAGCAGTGCGAGCAGTCTGCGGTCGTCGCCTCACAGCGCCGTCGGAGACGACTGAGAGCTCCCTGAGACCGAGCACGGCGCGCGCACGCGTGGCGCGCAGTGCTCAACGTGGCGCGGCGGCGTGCCGATGATGGCCGCATGACGACCCGCCAGGTCACGTGGGCCCTCGCCGCGCTCGCGCTGCTCGGCGCCGCGGCCCTGTCGCGCTTCGTCTCGGACCTCGGCGACTACCCCATCGACGCCGCCGCGCCGCTGGACCACCTCGCCGCCGGGAACCTGTCCGCGTTCCTCGCCGACCAGCCGCTGATGGGCGTCCTCTCGCTGCTGCTGCGCGCGCCCGCCGTGGCGCTCGCGCGGGCGCTCGACGGCGACACGCTCGCGGAGTACCGGGCCGGCTCCTTCGTGTGCCTCGCCGCCGCCGGGGCGCTGGGCGTCGTCCTCGGCCGCCGCATCTGGGCGCGCGACGCCACGTTCGCCGGCGCGGCGCTCGTCGCGCTCCTGGTCGTCGCGGGGCCGGTGACGTACACCGCGCTGCGCCTCGGCCATCCCGAGGAGCCCCTGGGCGCGGCGCTCTGCGTCGCGGCGGTCCTCGCCGCCCGCGACCGCCGCCCGCTCCTGGCCGGCGTGCTCCTCGGCCTCGCGCTCGCCACGAAGCAGTGGGCGATCCTCGCGCTCGCCCCGGCCGTCCTGGCCGCGCCCGCGAGCCGCGTGCGCCTCGCCGGCGTCGCGGTCGCCGTCGCCGCGCTGCTCACGCTCCCGCCGATGCTGGCGAACCTCGGCGACTACATGGAGATGCAGAAGATGGCGGCCGGCGCCGGCGGGCGCGTCTTCACCCAGAACCTGTGGTGGCCGTTCGCGCCGACGCTGGATCGCGCGGTCTTCGACGGCGTGACGACGGTGACGGACACGGACCGCCACCTGCCGGGGATGCTCATCCGCGTCCCCCATCCGCTGCTCGTGATCGTCGGCTTCGCGCTCAGCGCGCTGTACTGGCGCCGCGCCGGCGAGCGCCAGGGCCTCGACCCGCTCGCGCTCCTGGCCCTCGTCTTCCTCGTGCGCTGCCTGCTCGACCCGGTCACCAACGACTACTACCACGCCCCCTTCCTCCTCGCCCTGCTCGCGTGGGAGGTGGAGCGCCGGCGCGGGCTGCCGGTCCAGACCCTGCTCGCCTCGGCGGCGGTGTGGTCGGTGTGGCGGCAGGTGGCCATGCTCGACGTGCCGGCGCTGACCAACGCCGTCTATCTCGCGTGGGCGCTGCCCGTGGCCGTCCTGCTCGCCGTCCACGCGTTCGGGCTGCCGGCTCCGCGCGCCCTGCGCGCGGTGCGAAGCCGGCGCGGCGAGCCGGCGCGGGCCTGACCCGCCGCCATCGCGCCGCCCCACGGCGCGCCGGGCGCCGGCTCAGGCGAGCCCGGCGGCGCGCGGGCGGGTGAGCCGTACCCAGGACGGGTCGCCGCCGTCGGCCGCGTCGGCGGAGGGAGTGCCCCGCGAGCCGACGCGCACGTGCTCCACGCCCGGGACGGCGGCGAGCCTGCGCTCGAGCTTCGCCAGCGCCGGACGCACCGGTCCGTAGCGGTCACGGTCGCGCGAGCACCAGACCGCGGTGCGCGTGTCCTCGTTCCAGTACAGGTCACCGCCGGCGCCCGACGGCCCGAGCGCGTCGACGACGGCCCGCAGCTCCAGCTCGAGCTCGGAGGCGACGTGCGGAGCCAGCTGCCTCGCCGACGCGGCCTCGACCGCCGCCAGGTCGATCGCGCGCCCGAACGCCTGCAGCAGCTCGACCGCTCCCACGTCCTCGCGGGCGAGCGCCAGGAGCGCCGCCGTCACGACGACGAGCGCGCTCGGCCGCGTGCGCCCCGAGAGGACGGGCAGCCGGTGCGTCGTCAGCCACCAGAAGGCCTCCGGATCGTCGCAGGCGATCAGCGCCAGCTCGCGCGCGACCAGGTCCGCGCCGTCGTCCGACAGCACGTCGGCGACGGTGAGCCGCCCGTGGGCCATGGAGACGAACTCGTCGGCGAGCACGGCGCGCAGCGCGCGCGCCTCCGCCGCGAGCGGGTCGTCCTCGGCCGACCCCGCGAGCCTGGCCATCGCGCGGACGGTCAGCAGATAGTCCGCGACGCCGAAGGTGACCTCCAGCGCGGGGTTGCGGCCGTCCACGAAGCGGATGACGGTGGCCGCGGTCATGCCGCGGCGCCCGCGCCCGTCATCGGAGGGGCCTGCTCCTCGCCGCCGAGGGCGAGGACGACGAGCTGCTGGGTGGTCGTGGGCATCGATGATCTCCTGTCGGGTGGTCCGTCGGGAGGAGGGATCGGCGCACCGGGTCAACGCGCCGTCGAGCGCAGGTCAAGAAGCGCTCAAGACGCGCATCCGCCGATCGGCGGATGCGCTCGCGCGCCCGGCCGGCCGATCACCCGGGCATGCCCCATCCCGCCGAAGGCGCGGCCGCAGCCCCTCGCGTCCTCGTGATCGAGGACACGCCGGACACCCGAGAGCTCATCGTCGGGGTCCTGCGCGCGCAGGGCCTGGACGTGGACTCGGTCGGCGACGGCGCCGCCGGGATGGACCGCGTCGCGTCCTGGGGCCCCGACGTCGTCGTCCTCGACATCGGCCTGCCCGGCATGGACGGCGTCGAGGTCTGCCGGCGGCTGCGCGCGATCAGCGAGGCGTACGTCGTCATGCTGACCGGCCGCTCCGACGAGATCGACAAGGTCGTCGGGCTGTCCGTCGGCGCCGACGACTACGTCACGAAGCCCTTCTCGTCGCGCGAGCTCGCCGCCCGCGTGCAGGCCATGCTGCGCCGCGCGCGGCCCGGCACGGCGCCGTCGGCCCTGCGCCGCCTCGGCGGGCTCACGATCGACAGCGCCGGGCACGAGGTGCTCCTCGACGGCGCGGCGGTCGAGCTCACGCGCCGCGAGTTCGGGCTGCTCGACGTCCTCTCGGCCGAGCCGAACGTCGCCTTCACCCGCGCCCAGCTCCTCGAGCGCGTGTGGGGGGCGAGCTGGTTCGGCGACGACCACCTCGTCGACGTGCACATCTCGAACCTGCGACGCAAGATCGAGCCGGACCCCAAGGCGCCTCGCTACATCCGGACGGTCCGCGGCGTGGGCTACCGGATGGGCCAGGGCTGACCCGTGCCCACCCCCATCCGCGCCGCGCCGCACCTCACGGTGCTCGACGGCGCCGGCCACCTCATCGGCTTCCACGGAGCCGACCACCTCCCCGCCGGCTGTCCGCTCGCGCTCGACGCCGCCGCGATCGGGCGCCCGTGGCACGCCGCGTGCGCCGGGGCGGAGTCCCCCGCCTGGGCACGGGCCGTGGCCGACCTCCAGGCCGCCGTGGAGGCGGTCCGCGACGGTCGCGAGCCCGAGGTCGCCATCGACGTGGCGTCGGCGCCCGCCGACGCGCCGCCCGTCCGGCTCTCCGCGCGCGTCTCGGCGCTCGGGCCGGCGCCGGCCGCCTCCGTCGCGATCGCGGTGGAGCGGGCCGGCGAGGACGCGCCGACGGTGGGCGACCCCGCGCTGGCCGCGGTGTTCGACGCGATGGAGGAGGGCGTCCTCGTCTGGGGCCCCGACGGCCGCGTGTGCGCGGCGAACCGCAGCGCCGAGCGGATCCTCAGCGTGTCGCGCGCGACGCTGCTCGACATGGCGCAGGCGGACCCGCGGATCACGGCGTACGACACCGACGGCTCGGTGCTCCCGATCGAGGCGCGGGCGGGCGCGGTCGCGCGGCGGACCGGCCGCCCGTCGTCGCGGCGCGTGATGGGGGTCCACCTCCCGGGCGGCCGGATGCGCTGGATCTCCGTCAACTCCCAGCCGATGTACCGCCCGGGCGAGGACGAGCCGTACGGCGTGGTGTCGATGTTCGGCGACATCACCGAGCAGCGCCGCACCGAGGAGCGCTACCGCGCGCTCGTGGACCGGTCGGTCGACGTGACGACGATCGTCGACGCGTCGGGGCACATCCGGTTCGTCAGCGCCGCGGTCGAGCGCATGGTCGGCTGGGCGCCGGCGGACCTCGTCGGGCGCCCCGCCGTCGACTTCATCCACCCCGACGACCAGCCGGGCGTCCACGACGCCTTCGCGAGCGCCGTCCGCGGCGGCGAGCCGGGGCGCTTCGAGTGCCGCTTCCGCGCCGCCGACGGCGACTGGCGCGTGCTCGAGGTGCAGGCCTCGCCGATCGCCGAGCCCGACGGGGCCGCCGGCCTGCAGCTCTCCGCGCGCGACGTCACCGATCGCCTGCGCGCGGAGCGCGAGGTCCGCACGCTCTCCGCGCGCCTCGCCGGCCTGGTCGAGGGCGTCCCGATCGGGATCGTGCTCGAGGACGAGGACCGGCAGATCGCGATGGTCAACCGCGCCGTCTCGGAGATCTTCGACACGCCGCTCGCTCCCGAGGGCGTCCTCGGGCGCGACGCCGTCGCCGGGCTGCGGGCCGCCTCGCGGGCGCTCGCCCGGCCCGACGGCTTCCTCGCCCGCATCGACGACGTCGTCGCCGCGGGGCTGCCCGTCTTCGGCGAGGAGGTCCCGTTCGCCGACGGCCGCGTCATCCTGCGCGACTACGTGCCCATCCGGGACGCCGACGGGCAGCTCGGCCACGTCTGGCTGTTCCGCGACGTCAGCGCCGAGCGCCGCGCGGCCGAGGAGCTGCGCGCGGTGCGCGACGAGGCGGTCGCCGCCACGCGGGCGAAATCCGACTTCGTCGCGACGATGAGCCACGAGATCCGCACGCCGCTGAGCGCGATCGTCGGCGCGGTCGAGCTGCTCGCCGACACCGACCTCACGGCGGAGCAGGACGAGCTCGCCGGCATGGTCCGCGAGGCCGGCAGCGGCCTGCGCGCGATCATCGAGGACATCCTCGACTTCTCGCGCATCGAGGCCGGCAAGCTGCCCGTCCGCGCCCGCGAGTTCAGCGTGCACGACCTCCTCGGCGGTGTGCGCGACGTGCTGCGCCCCGCCGTCGCGGGCCGTCCCCTCGTCCTGGAGGCCATCGTGGACGAGGCGGTCCCGGAGCGCCTCGTCGGCGACGCGGACCGCCTGCGCCAGATCCTGATCAACCTCGCCGGCAACGCGGTGAAGTTCACCCGCGACGGCGCCATCGACATCCGCGCCCGGCTCGGCGAGCGACGGGGCGACGCCGTCGAGCTCGTCCTCGAGGTGACCGACACCGGCCCCGGCATCGCGACCACCGAGCGCGAGCGGCTGTTCCAGCCGTTCACGCAGCTCGACGGGTCGGCGACGCGCAGCCACGGCGGCACGGGGCTCGGGCTCGCGATCACGCAGCGGCTCGTCGACCTCCTCGGCGGCGACATCACGCTCGACAGCGCGCCCGGCGCCGGCTCGACGTTCCGCGTCCGCGTGCCGCTGCGCGCCGATCCGGCCCCCGCCCCGCCGGTGGCCACCGCGCCGGCGTCGGCGCTCGTGGGACGTGCGCTCGTCGCCGACGACAACGACCTCAACCGCCGCGTCATCGGCCGCCAGCTCGAGCGCCTCGGCCTGACGGTCACCGCCGTGCCCGGCGGGCGCGAGGCGATCGAGGCCGCCGCGCGCGAGTGCTACGACGTCATCCTCATGGACTGCCGCATGCCGCACGTCGACGGCTACAGCGCCACGCGGGCGATCCGCGCCGCAGAGCCGCCGCGGACGCGGACGCCGATCCTGGCGATCACCGCGAACGCGCTCCCCGAGGACTGCGAGCGCTGCCACGCCGCGGGGATGGACGGCATCGTGACCAAGCCCGTGACGGTCGAGGCGCTCCGCGAGCGCCTCGCGGACGCGATGCCGGCCTCGCCGGTCGACGGCGCCGTGCTCGACCGCCTGCGCGACGAGCTGTCCGACGACGCGCTGCTCGCGTCGGTCGCGCGGCGCTACGCCGGCGAGCTCGCCGGCCGCCGCGCGGCGATCCTGGGCGCCCACGCGGTGGGCGACCCCGCGGCGCTCGCCGACGCGGCGCACGTGCTCGCGTCGCCCAGCGAGACGCTCGGGCTCGTCCGGCTCGGCGCCCTGTGCCGCGCGATCGAGCGCGATCCGGCCCGCGCGGACGCCGTCGCGGAGGTCGAGCGCGAGATCGCGCGGGCGGCCGCCGCCGTGCCCGAGCTGCTCGCGCGCGCGGGCGCAGGCCGGTCTTGAGCGCTTCTTGACCGCAGGCTGAACGGCGCTTGACGAGCCGCGCCGATCCCTTCCCCAAGAACGCTGGTCACGTCTCAAGGGGGACTCACACATGTCGGATCGTCGCTTGTCGCTCCGCGCCAAGCTCCTCGGAGCCTTCGCCGCGGTGCTGGTGCTCACCGCCGCCGTCGGGCTCGTCTCGCTGTCGAAGATGCGCACGCTGCAGGACAGCACGCAGAACGTCTCCACGTTCGTCCTGCCCGGCGTCGTCGCCGTCGCCGAGGTCGGCCGCGACATGGAGCAGTACCGCAAGAACCAGTTCGCCCACATCGGCTCCGATGCGGCCGGCCAGACCCGCCTCGAGCGCGACATGAAGGCGCTCGACGCGGCCATGACCGACCACTTCGAGGTCTACGGCCCGCTCGCCGCCGACGCCGCCGATCGGCGCACGCTTCAGCGCGTCGCCGCCGACTGGCGCCGGTACGTCCGCCAGACGGCAGGGCTCGTGGCGGCCTCGCGCCGGGGCGACGTCAACGGCGCCGTGACGGTCCTCCAGGGCAACGGCATGACGGAGCTCTTCATGAGCCTCGAGTCGCGCACCGCGAAGTGGATGGCCTTCAACACCGCCTTCGCCGACGACGCGTACGAGGCCTCGCGGGCGACCTACGCGAGCGCCCGCAACCTCGTGATCGCCATCGTCGCCGTCGCGATCGCGCTGGGCCTCGGCATCGCGCTCCTCCTCACCAGCCGCATCCGGCGCGGCGTGGCGGACGTGCTCGCCGGGGTCTCGACGCTCCGCGCGGAGGACGTCGCCGGCACCCGCCGCGGGATGGAGGCGATGGCGCAGGGCGACCTCACCGTCGACGTCGTCGCCCGCACGCCGCCGCTCGAGCGCGCCGACGCCGACGAGATCGGCGACATCGCCCGCGCCGTCGAGGCGATGCGCCAGGACACGGTCGCGATGGTCGGCGCCTACAACGACACGCGCGGCGCGCTCGGCGCGATGATCGGCCGCGTCACGGACACGGCCTCGACCATCAGCTCCGCCTCGCAGCAGATGGCGACCAGCTCGGAGGAGACCGGCCGCGCGGTCGGCGAGATCGCCGAGGCCGTCAGGAGCGTCGCCGAGGGCACCGAGCGCCAGGTGCGCTCGGTCGAGGAGGCGAAGATCGCCACGGAGGACGTCGGCCAGGCCACGCAGACCTCTGCGCGCTCCGCCCACGAGCCGGCCGAGGCCGCCGAGCGCGCCCGCCGCGTCGCGCACGAGGGCGAGCAGGCGGTCGCGCAGGCGACCGAGGCGATGCGCCAGGTGCACGATTCCAGCGCACAGGTCACGCAGGCGATGGGCCGGCTCGACTCCAAGTCCGAGGAGATCGGCGGCATCGTCGAGACGATCACCGGCATCGCCGGCCAGACGAACCTGCTCGCCCTCAACGCGGCGATCGAGGCTGCCCGCGCCGGCGACCACGGCCGGGGCTTCGCCGTCGTGGCTGACGAGGTGCGCAAGCTCGCCGAGGAGTCCCAGCAGGCCGCCGCGTCGATCTCGACGCTCGTCGGGGAGATCCAGGCCGAGACCGCCGAGGCGGTCACCGTCGTCGCACAGACCGCGGCGCGCACCGAGGACGGCGCCGCGACGGTCGAGCAGGCGCGCGACGCCTTCGCGCGGATCGGGGCGAGCGTCGAGGACATGACCGGGCGGGTCGACGCGATCGCCGCCGCGGTGGCGCAGATCGCCGCCTCGGCGCAGAAGGTCGAGTCCGACATGACCGAGGTCGCGGCCGTCGCCGAGGAGTCCTCGGCGTCGACCGAGCAGGTCTCCGCCTCGACGCAGCAGACGAGCGCGTCGGCGCAGGAGATCGCCTGCAGCGCCCAGCAGCTCGCCACCACGGCGGCCGAGCTCGAGGAGCTCGTGAGCCGCTTCCGCGTCAGCGCCGGCTAGCGCCGGCCGCCACGGCCGTTCCGTCCCGCGCGGGCCACCCGGCCCGCGCGGGACGCGCCCGTTCCGGGACGGCGCGAGGGGGAGCTGCCCGTACCCCCAAGAGTCGAGCTCTCCCCGATGCGGCCGGCGGCGCGGGGATGCAGGATCGTCACGTGACCACGATCCTCGCCCCAAGGACGCCCATGAGCCCTCTGAGCCCGGCCGCGCGCTCGCGAGCGTCGGTCAGCCACGGCGCCGCGCTCACCTTCGAGACCGTCGACGCCGAGGCGGCGCCGCTGCGCCTGCGCCCGTTCGACGACGTCCTCCTCCGGGTCATCGACGGCGTCGTCCGCCTGACGACCGACGCGCAGGAGCGCCTGCTCGGCACCGGCGACGAGGCCATCGTGCCGGCCGGGGAGCCGCACCGGATCGCCGGCGTCGCCGGGCAGGCGCGCCTCGTGATGGGCTTCCGCGCCGCCGGCGCCGCCTGACGCGGCCCGCGGCGGGCGCCGCGCTCAGGGCGCGGCGGTCAGCGCGTCGACGAGCGTGCGCCAGCCCGAGCGCAGACGCTCGACGGGCCAGCCGAGCTCGCGGCGGGCATGCAGGTGTCGCGCCGGGTCGAGCGTCGCGAGCAGCGACAGTGCCGTGAACTCGGCGTCGAGTCGCGGCGCCGCCTCGCGCACGAGGATGGCGAGGTGGGTCGCGTAGAGCTGCTCGGGGCCCGCCTGCCCGCGACGGGCCCGCGCGACGGCGACCGCGAGCAGGTCGGCGTGCTCCTCGAGGACGTCGAGATAGCCGTCGCCGAACGCGCGGAGGCGCTCGGCGGCCGGGACGCCCGGCCCGAGCGGCGGCGGTCCGAAGATGAGCGCGTCCTGGAAGGCGCGCGTGTGCTCGTCCAGCAGCGCGAGCGCGAGGCCCGCGCGATCGCCGAAGCGGCGGTAGAGCGTTCCCGTCCCGACGCACGCGGCGCGGGCGACGTCGTCCATGGAGACGTGCTCGATCCCGCGCTCGGCGACGAGGTCCGCCGCCGCCGCGAGGATGCGGAGGCGGTTGCGCGCCGCGTCGGCGCGCTCGCGCGGCTCCTGTGCCGGCTGGAGGAGCGGGAGCTCGGCCACCGGCCCGATCATCTCCTATCGCTCGACGGGCGCGCCGACCTCGCGGACGAGATCGCCGAGGACGTCCCGGAGCCGGGCGGCGAGGTCGGGGTCGGCGAGGTCGCCGTCGTCGGTGAACGCGCCGTCGGCCATGCCGACGGGCAGCTCGGACTCGACGACGCGGGCGCCGCTGGCCTTCAGGGCCTTGCGCACCTCGGCCTGCGCCCAGACGGCCCCGAACAGGCCGGTGCTCGCGCCGATCACGGCGCTGGGCTTGTCGCGCAGCACGTTGTCGGGGAACGGCCGCGAGGCCCAGTCGAGGGCGTTCTTCAGGGCGCCGGGCAGCGACGCGTTGTACTCGGGCGTCGCGATGAGGAGCGCGTCGGCGGCCTCGATCGCGTCGAGGAAGTCCTGGACGTCCGCCGGCGGCGTCGCCTCCTCGTCCTCGTCGAAGGCGGGCAGGCCCCGAAGGCCGTCCCACTCCACCAGGGCCGCTCCGGGCGGGAGCGCGTCGCCCGCCGCCCGGAGCAGCCTGCGGTTGTGGGAGCCTCGGCGCAGGCTGCCGGCGATACCGAGGATCCGCACGGAGCTAGGCCTGCGCGATGAGCGAGACGTCGACCGTCAGCGTGACCTCGTTGGCCAGCGCGTTGCCGCCGGAGGGCAGCGGGGCGTTCCAGTTCATGTCCCACTCGCTGCGGTCGATGACGGCCTCGAGGTTGAGATGCCCGCGCGTGTTGCCGAACGCGTCCGGCGCCGGCGCGGTCCACGTGCCGGTCGCCTGGACCGGGCGCGTGATGCCCTTGATCGTCAGCTCGCCGGCGACGTTGGCCGTGCTGTCCTCGCGGAGATCGAGGTCGCTGGAGGTGAACGTCACCTCGGGGTGGTTCTCGGCGTCGAAGAACTCGCCGCTCAGGACGTGCGCGCGGAACTGCTCGGGCGCCTTGATCGAGATCGACTCGACCTTCGCGGCGCCCTCGAGGCGACCGTCGGCGAGGGTCGCCGTGACGTCGCTGAGCGTGCCGCGGAACAGGGACACGCCCTGGTAGCGAACCGCGAAGCCGAAGCTCGAGTGGATGGGATCAGCGGTGTAGGTGCCGCTCAGGGGCGTGGTGGTGCTGGCCATGGGAGATGGTCCTCCAGGGATCGAATGACGGTTTCCGGCAATAACCGGAGGGCGCTCCGGTTATGTTGGTGCCAGTGTAGCGCAATTGATTGCGCCAGCAAGTATTGGCTCGGCGACGCTCAGTGCAGCGGGCAGATCAGGCGTGGGAGGCTGACGTGCTCGTCGCTCCGGGCCGCGGCGCGGGCGCCGCTGTCGCGCAGGGCGCCGGACTGGTCGACCTGCCACAGCACGCCGGCGAAGGCCGTCAGCGTGAGCAGGAGGCCGAGCAGGAGATCGCGGGCGCGACGGCTCATGCGGGGCTCGGCTCCAGGCGCGGCGCCGGGCGCTCGAGGATCGGGAGGTGCACGGCGGCGGCCATCACGCTGAGCATGATGCACAGCCACCACATGAGGTCGTAGCCGCCCGTCCGCTCGAAGACGACCCCGCCGAGCCACACCCCGGCGAACGCGCCGATCTGGTGGCTGAGGAAGACGACGCCGAACAGGAGCCCCATGTGGCGCGTGCCGAACATCAGCGCCACGAGCCCGGAGGTCAGCGGAACCGTGGAGAGCCAGAGCAGCCCGATCGAGGCCGCGAAGATCAGCACGCTGAGCGGCGAGGCGGGCAGCAGGAAGAACAGCGCGAAGGCGATGCCGCGCCCGAGGTAGATGGCGCTGAGGAGCATCCGCTTCGGATACACGCCGCCGAGGATGCCCGACGCGTAGGCGCCGATCACGTTGAACAGGCCGATCAGCCCCAGCGCCCAGGCCGCCAGGCCGGTGCCGAGCCCGAGGTCGGTCAGGTACGGCGGCAGGTGCGTCGAGATGAACGCGATGTGGAAGCCGCAGACGAAGAAGCCGCCGGTCAGCATCACGTAGCTCGGATGCGTGAGGGCGCTGCGCAGCGCCGCCCGCGTGGACATCGGCGGCTCGCGATCGCGCTCCTCGGCCGGTCCCCGCCCGCTGAGCGCGCCCGCCAGGACCGGCACGACGGCGACGCAGCCGGCCAGCAGCACGAGCGCGGCGGCCGGGCCGTAGCGGGAGATGAAGGCCTGGCCGAGCGGCGCGAAGAGGAACTGGCCCATCGACCCGGCGGCCGTCGCCAGGCCCATGGCCCACGAGCGCCGGTCCTCCGGGACGAGCCGGGCGAACGCGGCGATGACGATCGTGAACGACCCGCCCGCGAGGCCCAGCCCGACCAGGAGTCCGCCGGTGAGCGCCAGCGTCGTCCCGTTCGTGCTCGCGCCCATGAGCGCCGTGCCGAGGACGTAGACCACGCCGCCGGCGGCGAGCACGCGGCCGGCTCCGTAGCGGTCGGCGACCGCGCCGGCGAACGGCTGGCCGAGGCCCCAGAGCAGGTTCTGGATCGCCATGGCGAACGCGAACGTCTCGCGATCCCAGCCCCGCAGCACCGAGAGCGGCTCGGTGAACAGCCCGAAGCTCGTGCGCACGCCGAACGTCACGATCGCGATCAGGCAGCCCGCGACGATGACCACGGTGCGGTTCCGCCACCAGGGAAGCGCGGTCCTCACAGCGCCCACGGTACCCCGCCGGCGTCGGCGGGTCAGAACGTCGTGGTCACCTTGGTGAGCCCGGCGGGCCGGTCGACGTCCAGCCCGCGGAGCGTCGCCTGGTGCAGCGCGTAGACCTGGCCCGGCACGATCGCCGGGATCGGCGTGAGCCATTCGGGCAGCCCGCGCGGGATCCGCAGGACCGGCCCGTCGCCGGCGACGTCGGTGATCCGCGCCGGCGCGGCGCCGCGCGCCTCCAGGGCCGCCACGGCCTCGGCGAGCGACTCGCGCGCGGGTCCGCCGACGTCGACGACGAGGACCGGGGTGCCCGGCGCCGTGGCGGCGATCGGCCCGTGCAGGATGTCCGCCGGCGAGAAGCCCTCCGCGACGACGGCGCACAGCTCGCGGACCTTCAGCGCGAGCTCGAACGCGGTCGCGAGGTTCACGCCGCGCCCGAGGCTCAGCACGTGGCGCGCCGCGGCGTGGCCGTCCAGCGCGGCGACGTCGGCGAACGCGAGCTGGACGGCGTCGGCGAGGACGGAGGGGAGCGCGTGCAGGCGATCGAGGTCCTCCCGGGCGCCGCGCAGCATCGCGTCGAGCGCGGCCAGGGCGACGAGCGACGCGGTGTAGGTCTTCGTCGCGGCGACGGCGCGCTCGGGGCCGGCGCACAGCGGCACGACGAAGTCCGCCGCCGCCGCCAGCGGCGACTCGGGATCGTTCGTCAGCGCGACCGACGGCGATCCGCCCGCGCGCGCGACGCGGAGCACCTCGACGACGTCGGGCGAGCGGCCGCTCTGCGAGATGCCGATCACGAGGGCGTCGCGGATGCGCAGGTGCGACTCCTCGGCATAGACGCTCGTCAGCGACGGCGCCGCCAGCGCCACCGGCAGGCCGAGCCGGCCGCCGAGCAGGTACTGCGCGTAGCGTGCGGCGTTGTCCGACGTGCCGCGCGCGGCGACGAGGACGTAGCTCGGCGGCCGGCGCTCGACGGCCGCCCCGAGCGGCCGGAGGTCGTCCTCGACGCGCGCGAGCAGCCGCTCCACCGCCTCCGGCTGCTCCCGGATCTCGCTCTCGAGCACCGAGACCGCCATCACGAACCCCGGGCCGCGCGCATGCGGTTCACGAACACGTGGCGAGTCTCCCAGCGTGCGAGCCCCGGCGCTAGCGTTGCCGCCGTGGCGAATCCGAG
>JAXDHC010000644.1:0-5381 GCA_034664705.1 Solirubrobacteraceae bacterium | reverse complement strand
GGCCCGCAGCCGCCCCCGCGACGGTGACGTCAGCGGCTCGTTCGAGTGCCGTCAGGCGGTCCCGTCGCCGTGCACGGGTGGCAGCGGGACGGGGTCGTGGTCGATGCACGCCTACGGGCTGGCGGTGGACCTGAACCCGGTCGAGAACCCCTACGTCGGCTGCGGCCAGAGCAGGGACCCCGCGTCGAGGCCGTACCGCGACCGCTCGCGGCACCGGCCCGGGATGGTGACGCAGCGGGTGGTCGAGGCCTTCCGGGCGATCGGCTGGGGCTGGGGCGGCTCCTGGGCCGGGAACACCAAGGACTACATGCACTTCTCGGCGACCGGGCACTAGCCCGCCCGCCGGCTACGGGATCTCGCGCAGCGTGATGAGGTTCGTCGCGCCCGGCGTGCCGGTCCGCCGGCCGGCGGTGAGGACGGCGCGGCCGCCCGTGGGCAGGTGGGCGAAGTCGCGGGCGCGGTCGAGGGCCGCGTCGATGAGCTCGTCGACCGAGCCCTGGACGTCCATCGTCGTGGGGTGGACGCCCCACTCGAGCGCGAGCTGGTCGGCGACCTGGCCGTCGTGCGCGAGCGCGATGATCGGGCGCCGTCGGCGGTACTTCGCGCATGCGCGCGCGGTGCCGCCGGTCGCCGTCGGCACGATGAGCGCCACCGCGTCGACGTCGTCGGCGAGGCTGATCGCGGCGTGCATGACGGCGGCGTCCGGGCCGGCCGGCTCCTGATCGTGGGCGGCGCCGTGGATGACCGGGGCCTCCTCGGCCGCCGTCGCGATCTGCGCCATCGCGAGCACGGCCCCCACCGGGTGCGCGCCCACGCTCGTCTCCGCGGACAGCATCACGGCCGACGTGCCGTCGATGACGGCGTTGGCGACGTCGGCCGCCTCGGCGCGCGTCGGCTCGGCCGCGGAGATCATTGACTCGAGCATGTGCGTGGCCGTGATGACGAGCCGGCCGGCCTGCGTCGAGCGGTGGATCGTGTCCTTCTGCATGAGCGGGACGCGCGCGACGCCGGCCTCGACGCCGTAGTCGCCGCGCGCGACCATGATCCCGTCGGAGCTCGAGATGATCTCGTCGAGGCGCTCGTAGCCCTCGACCTTCTCGACCTTGGCGATGGTGCGCGCCGAGGAGCCGTGCTCGCGCAGCCGGTCGCGCAGGGCGTCCATGTCGGCGCCGGAGCGAACGAACGAGAGCGCGACGAAGTCGGCGTTCATCTCGACGGCGAGCTCGAGGTCGTCGATGTCCTTCTCGGTGATCGCCGGCAGGGTCGGGCGCGCGTACGTGACCGTGATGCCCTTGCGCGGGCTGAGCGGCCCGCGCGAGACGACGCGCGTGGTGACGGCGCCGTCGGCGACGCGCTCGGCGACCATCCGGGGGACGCCGTCGCCGATGACGATCTCCGAGCGCTCGGTGACGAGCGCGGCGAACCCGCCGAAGTCGACGCTTACGCGGTCCGGCTGGCTCGGCACCTCGGAGCCGGCGAACGTGACCTCGTCGCCGACCTCGACGATGCGCTGCTCGGTGTCGGAGGAGAGGCGCAGCTTCGGGCCCTGGAGATCGAACATGAGCGCCACGGGGCGCCCCGATCGCTCGGCCGCCGCCCGGACGTCCTGCGCCCGGCGGCGGAGATCGTCGGACGTGCCGTGCGAGCAGTTGAGGCGCGCGCAGTCGAGGCCGGCCGAGATGAGCTGATCGAGGACGCCGGGCTGGTCCGTGGCCGGGCCGAGGGTGGCGACGATCTTGGTGTGCCGCGTGAGCATGGCGCCGAGTTTGCCAGCGCGAGCCCGAACGCGCACCGCCCCTGGCGTCGAAACCGCTCGTCCGGCGAAACCACCGCTTAGGCGCGGCTTAGGTCGCGTTGAGCGCCCGCTCACAGCGGCGTGGTGGGCTGCCCGTCACAGGACGCGAGAAACGAAGGAGCGCGCAGTGGCCGAGCACGGCAGGGACGACGGACCGGAGGGGCGCCGCATCCTCGTCATCGCCAACGAGACGGTCGACGGGACGGTCCTCAACGAGGTCATCCGCTTCCGTGCGCGCAACGTCGCCGGCGAGGTGCTCGTCGTCGCCCCCGCGCCGACACCGCGGCTGCGCCGGGCGTCCGGCGCGGACGCCGACGCCGGCGGGGCGCGCGTCGTGGCGGAGGCGCGGCTGTCCGCCTCGGTGCGGCGGCTCAGGGCGGCCGGTGTCCGCGTGCGCGGCGAGGTCGGCGATGCCGCGCCGCTGCAGGCCATCGCCGACGCGCTGGCCGGCTTCACCGCGGACGAGGTCATCGTCGCGACCCATCCCGAGGAGCGCTCGCACTGGCTCGCGCACGACCTCGTGGGCCGCGCCCGCGCGCGCTTCGACGTGCCGATCATCCACGTCGTCGTCGACGCCGTGCCGGGTGGGGGCGAGCCGCCCCGGCCGCCCCGGCACGCCGGCCCTGCCCCGACCCTCGTGGCGAGCTGATGCCGGTCCGCTTCGCCCGCCGCCCCGGCGTGACCCGCTGCCGGCCCGTCGCCCGGCGCTGCCCGGGCGGGAGCGCGCCCCGCGCGTCGCGGCGGGCTACGTCGCGACGCCCGGCGATGGCGCGGCCGTCCGCTCCCGGTGGATCGCGACGCCCTCGATGACGAGCGCGACGCCGGCGAGCTCGCCCGGCGACGGCACCTGCCCGAGCACCGCCACGCCGATGGCGGTCGCGGTCGCCGGCAGCAGGCAGACCATCAGCGCGTAGGTCGCCCGCGCGAGGCGGCGCATGGCGAGCTGGTCGAGCGCGTAGGGGATCACCGACGAGCAGACGCCGACGCCGGCGCCGGCCGCGAGGGCGGTCGGGTCCCCGGCCACCGGCGCGGCGCTCCACCCGGCGACGGGCGTGACGAGGACGGCGGCCACGAGCATCGATGCGGCGAGGCCGTCAAGGCCCCCGATCGCGGCGTGCCGGGCGGCGCGGTGGGCGAGCACGACGTAGGCGGCGAAGAGCACCGCGTTGGCGGCGGCGAGGGCCATGGCCACGGGCTCGCCGGCCAGGTGGACATCGGTGAGCAGGGCGACGCCCGCCACCGCGCACGCCAGCGCGGCCGCGTTGCGCGGCGTGCGCGTGCCGGCTGCCGCGAGCACGATCACCGGGACGAACTCGATCGCCGCGACGGTGCCGAGCGGGAGACGGTCGATGGCGAGGTAGAAGCAGCAGTTCATCGCCGCCAGCACGGCGCCCCACGCGAGGAGCAGGCGCCGTGCGGCGCCGTCCAGCCGCCGGGCCGAGCGCCACGGCCGGCGCCACAGGCCCAGGAGGGCCGCCGCCGTCACGATCCGCAGCCATGCGACGCCGAGCACGTCGACGCGCGCGAACAGCAGGACCGCGAACGCGGGCCCGAGGTAGTGGAAGACCGCGCTGCCGACGAAGAACGCGTGGGGCGGTGTGCGGTGGAGCGCGCGCATGCCCCAGCAGGTTCACCGGTACGCCGCCGCACCGCCAGGGCGAAGCGCAGGTAGCATCGCCGCTGTGGCTTCGGATCGAAGGCAGACCGGCGGGTTCGCCGACGGCGCCGGCCTGGACGCCACGAACCGGCGCCTGCTCGCCGAGCTGCAGGCCGACGCGCGCCTGTCGCTGGCCGAGCTCGGCCGGCGCGTCGGGCTGTCGTCGCCCGCGGTCGCCGAGCGCCTCGGCCGCCTGGAGCGCGACGGCATCGTCCGCGGCTACCACGCCGACGTCGACCCGCGCGCGCTCGGCTACGCCCTGAGCGTCGTCATCCGGGTCCGTCCGGCGCCGCGCCGGCTGCACGACGTCGCCACGGCGGCCGCGGACTCGCCGGAGGTCGTGGAGTGCGACCGGATCACGGGGGAGGACTGCTTCGTCGTCCGCGCGCACGTCCGCGACGTCGAGCACCTCGAGGAGCTCATCGACCGCTTCACGCCGTTCGGGCAGACGACCAGCTCGATCGTGCAGTCCTCACCGGTGGCGCGGCGCGGCGTCCACCTCGGGGCCGAGGTGGACGCCGTGACCGGCGGTGATCAGCGCAGGTAGTTCGGCAGGACCTGGCGCAGGTAGCGGTAGCCCGCGCGCGGCGTGCCGTCGGCGTCGACGAGGCCCGCGTCGAAGCGCGCGTCGCAGCCGGCGCCGCTCCAGTTGTAGACGTACACGCGCTCCACGCCGCTGCTGCGGTAGGTCCGCGCGAGGGTGAACATGTTCTTCAGGCGCTTGGCGGCGCGTGAGGTGCTGCACGGGAAGTTGCGGCCGAACTTCACGATGCCGCCGGTCTCCGTGAACCAGAAGCGCGTGTTGCGGTTGAACGACCGCGACTGGCGGATCATGCTCCGCGTGAACGTCGTGCGGTTGCGGTTCACGTCGCCGTAGTTGTGGATGCCGACGATGGTCGCGCGGCGGCGGTAGGTCGACGACAGCGAGCGGTACCAGCTGCGCATGTAGCGCTCCACGCCGCCCTGGTCCAGCACGTCGAGGGCGACGACGGCGCACGTGCTGCAGCGCGGCTTGACCGCCCGGTACATCTCGACGAAGAACTGCGCGGCGCGGCGCGGCGAGCGGTACGTCGGCTGGCTGGCGTGGTTGGCCTCGTTCCAGACGCCGAACTCGCGGACGCCCAGCGCGCGGAAGTACGGCACGAGCTTGCGCATCTGCGACCGGTAGGCGGCGACCGACGGCAGCTTGGCCTGCTTGATCCGCAGGTCGTCGCTTGAGATGTGCAGGAAGACCTGGATGCGATCGCGGCGCGCGCGCTCGACGTAGTCCGTCGCGGCGCGAAGCGCGTCCGCGTTCTTGCCGTCCATGACGTCCCAGCGGACGAAGTAGCGCACGCGCTTGAACTTGGCAGCCTGGAACGACGGCTGGTCGAACATCCCCGTCTGCTGATCGCCGATGCCGACGCGGATGTTGGTCTTCGCGCTCGCCGTTGCCGGCAGGAGCACGATGGCGGCCATGATGGAGGCCAGGGTGAAGGTGATCGTCTTTGTCATCGAGAAGACCAACTCGGCGGGGATGGGGAAAGTTCCGCCGGGCGGCGTCCGAGAGGTTGGCAGGCGTTCCGGCGGCACCGGCGCGCCGTTCCCCCGATCGACGGCACGAGCCGCGCTGGCGTCCGCCGCCCCGATCCGCTATCACCGACCGCCACGCCCGCCCCCGTAGCTCAGCTGGATAGAGCAGCGGACTTCTAATCCGCAGGTCCCTGGTTCGAATCCAGGCGGGGGCGCTGGAAAGGCCAGCAAATCCCGCTCTTCTGGATTGCGGTGCGACGGCGAACTGGCAATTGTGTCCCAAATATGTCCCGAGAAGGGCCTACACTTTGGCCCTGATGCCCAAGTCGCGCGTCATCTCAGGACACGTCTTCCGGGTCGACGGGAAGCGGCGCCCCGATTGGCGGGCGAAGTACCGGCTCCCTGACGGCCGTCAGG
>JAXDHC010000643.1:0-3796 GCA_034664705.1 Solirubrobacteraceae bacterium | reverse complement strand
ATCCCGACGAGCTGACGACGGCGTTTCGCAAGGAGAAGCGGGCCGGCCGCCTGTTCGTCGACGTCAACCGCAACGCGTGGGCGATGACGGCGGTGCCGCCGTACGCGGTGCGCCCGCGGCCCGGCGCGCCCGTCGCGGCGCCCCTGCGCTGGCCGAGCTCGAGGACCCCGCGCTCACGCCGGGGCGCTGGACACTGCGGACGATGCTCGAGCGCCTCGAGCGCGAGGGCGACCCGTGGTCGCAGATCGCGCGCTCGGCCGGCGCGCTGCCGCGCGTCTGACGCGCTCCGCGCGCGGCGCGCATGGCGGCGCCCGGGGCTGGGGGAGAATGAGGGTCATGGAGTCGCTCCGCGGCCAGCTGCTCATCGCCTCGCCGAAGATCCTCGACCCCCACATCCCCCGCACGGTCGTCTTCATGGCCGAGCACACCGACGAGGGCGCCATGGGCCTCGTGCTGAACCGGCCCGCCGAGACGACGGTCAGCGACGCCGTGCCCGAGCTCGCGTGGCTCGCCGACGACGACACGGGGCTGGTGTGGATGGGCGGCCCGGTGGCCGAGGAGTCGGTCATCGTCCTGGCGGAGTTCAGCGAGCCGCAGCAGGCCGCCATGCTCGTCGACGGCAACCTCGGGTTCGTGCCGGCCGAGATCGACGACCGCGACGAGTTCGCGGCCGGCGTGCGGCGCGCGCGGATCTTCGCCGGGCACGCCGGCTGGGGCCCGGGCCAGCTCGAGTCCGAGCTCGAGGAGGACTCGTGGATCGTCGAGCCGGCCGCGCGCACCGACGTCTTCACCCACGACGCCGAGGCGCTGTGGTCGTCGGTGCTGCGCCGCAAGGGCCGCGAGTACGTGCTGCTCGCGACCATGCCGATGGACCCGTCGCTCAATTAGGCGCGCAGCGCCGTGTGCAGACGGCGCTCGTACTCCTCGCGGGACACGAGGCGGGCGCCCAGCCGCACGGTGTGCGCCGTCGGCAGCTGCACGTCGGCGAAGTGGAAGCCGCGCCGCGCGAGATGGTCGAGCGTGCGGGCGACGAGGACGTTGCCCGCGTGCGGCACCCAGTGCGTCATCGACTCGAGCATCGCGGCGCGTCCGATGAGCACCGCCATGAGTCCCGCGCCGAGCTCGTCTCCGGCGTGGATCTCGATCGAGTGCGCGTACCCGGCGGCGTGCATGCCCCGGTAGAGGTCCTGCAGGCGCGGCGTGATCCACACCCCGTCGTCGGGCGAGCGCGGCCTGGCGCAGGCCTGCAGGACGGTCTCGAAGCGCTCGTCGACCCGCAGCGACCAGTCCGCTCCGGCGCGCAGGCTGCGGCGGACGCGGCGACGCACGGCCGCCCGCGCGCGCTCGTCGAGCTCGAAGAGGGCCCGCTCCGGCGCCGCGTAGAACGGCAGCGACCCGGCCTCGCCCGCATCGTCCATCGGGAAGTAGCCCGCGGCGTAGAGGGCCAGTGCCTGGTCGACGTCCGAGCGCAGCGTGGCCGGAACTGTATGGGCCCCCGGTAGCGTGTGCGCGGCCCCCACCCCGAGGAGGTCGCCCCCCGATGAACGAAGTCCTGCCGGGCGTGCTGCACTGGACGACGCTCCACGAGGGCATCGGCCAGCCGGTGCATTCGCACTACGCCGTCGAGAGCGGCGCCCTGATCGACCCGCGCGTCCCCGACGGCGGCGTCGACAGCGTCGCGCAGTACGGCCGCCCCGAGCGCATCCTGCTGTCCAACCGCCACCACCTGCGTCACAGCGAGCGCCTCGCCGAGGCGTTCGGCTGCCCGATCCGCTGCCACGAGGCCGGCCTGCACGAGTTCGGCGACGGCCTGCAGGTGCAGGGGTTCCGCTTCGGCGACGAGGTCGCGCCGGGGATCCGGGCACTGGAGATGGGGGCGCTCACGCCGGAGGACACGGTCTTCCACCTCACCGCGGGCCCGGGCGCGATGCTCTTCGCCGACGGCCTCATCCGCCTCGGCGACGGCACGCTGTCCTACGTGCCCGATCACCTCATGGGCGACGACCCCGAGGGCGTCAAGGCGGGGCTTCGCGCGTCGCTGCGGCGGCTGCTCGACGAGGACTTCGACGCGCTCCTGTTCGCGCACGGCGAGCCGATGCCGAGCGGCGGCCATGCGGCGCTCGCGGCGTTCGTGGGGTAGCGCGTCAGGCTGCGGGCGCCCGCGGCGCCAGCCGCGCCGCCCGGACGAGCAGCCACGCCGCGAGCGCGCCGGCCACGAGCTGGATCGGCGCGATCTGCGACGGGCTCGTCGGCCCGACGACGGTGTAGAGGTGGTGCAGGGAGGCGACCGCGAGCACGCCGACGATGAGCAGCACGTCGCGGGGGCGCAGCGCGGTCTCGAGGTCCGGTCGCAGCCGCTCGAGCACGAACGCCGGCGCCGCCGCCAGCGGCAGCAGCCCCAGCGCGGTCAGGCGGGTCTCGTTGCCGAAGAGGACGTCGGGGCTGACGAGCAGCGGCTGCGCGACGATCGAGGCGGACAGCGCCAGGCATCCCCAGAACGGAAACGGCGGGCGCACGCCGCGCCGGCGCGCGATCACCAGCACGGCGGCGATGAGGGCGACCATCGCGAGCGGCGGCGTCGCGACACGCGCGAGGTGCTCGGCGAGGGTGCCCGGCGCCGAGAGGGCGTCGAGGAGCGTGTAGTCGTCCAGCGTCGAGAGCGAGGGCGCCGGGAGCGAGTAGCCGCGGGCCACCGCGCCGGCGTCGAGGACGCCCGGCAGCGACGGCGCCGAGAAGCCCGCGGCGATCGCGCGCGTGACGGCGTAGATCGCCCCGACCGCGACCACGACGGCGCCGCCCACGAGGGCCCGGCGGCGTCCCGGCTCCGCGCGCCAGTCGGGCGCCAGCGCGAGCCACGCGATGACGACGGGCACGACCGGCAGTACGGTCTCGCGCGCCACCGCCGCGAGCGCCATGCCCGCGACGACGGCCCACGCGCGGCGGCCGGCGAGCCCGAACAGCGCCACCGCGATGCCGAGCACGAACGTCGCGTCGGCGAGCATGCCGGGGACGAGCAGCTGGTAGCGCAGCGCGTACGGGTTCAGCACGAACGCCCCCACGACGACCGCGTACGCCGCGACCGGCAGCCGGCGGGCGACGATGGCGTGCAGCAGCGCGAGCGTGCCGGCCATCGCCGCGATCATCAGCACCCGGTACAGCGCGTGCAGCGGCGCGCCGAGCACGTCGTCGAGGGTGCCCACGACCCAGTGGACGGGGAACCGCTCGGCGTGGTGGGCGGGCAGGTCGGCGCCGGGCAGCCCGGGCGCCGCACGCGCGATCGCCTCGTAGGAGGTGACGTCGCGCGCGGTCAGCAGCCGCACGCCGCCCTCCCAGCTCAGCCAGCGGTTCGTCGCCGCGACGAAGAGGCACAGGGCGAGCAGCACGACCGACGGCCCATGCGCGGCCGCGCGGACGGCGAGGGCCGGGGCGGCGTGCTCGCGCGTGCTCACGACTCGGCGTTGATCGGGCGCACGTGGACGTCGAGCGCGCCCTCGGGCGCGTCGGTGCCCGGGATGTAGTCGCGCACCCAGTACTGCCCGAGCTCGGGGAACTCGTTGATGTCGGGCGCGTGCATGGTGCTGACGATCAGCAGCCGGGCCGGCTCGTCGCCGTCGTTGGCCAGGCGATGGGCCCCCTCGCGCCCGGCCGGGAACGCGACCACCTCGCCGGGCTCGAGCACGCGCGAGCCCTCGAGCGTGTGGAGCGTCGGGCGCCCGGCGACGACGACGAGCAGCTCCTCGTTGGCGTAGTGGATGTGCAGGGGGAACGTCTCCGCGCCGGGCTCCACGTGGAACAG
>JAXDHC010000642.1:0-2716 GCA_034664705.1 Solirubrobacteraceae bacterium | reverse complement strand
GCGCGCTGATCGCGGACGCGCACGACGCCGCCGCGCCGGCCACCGCCGCCGCCGACGGCGGCGCGCCGCAGCCCGCGGATCGGCGGACCTAGTGCGGCGGGCCCTGCTGGCCTGCGCCCTCGCGGTCCTCGTGGCCGGGTGCGGCACGACGGCCGAGGTCCGCGAGCCCGACCTGCGCAGCGACAGCGCGCCGCCGGTCTCGACGCCGCAGCGCAGCGACCCGCAGAGCACCCGCGCCGGCAGCGTCCGGATCGCGATCGTCACCCACGGCCAGGCGTCGAGCGCGTTCTGGGCGACCGTCCGCAACGGCATCGACGCGGCCGCCCGCCAGATGGACGTCGCGGTGACCTACCGCTCGCCGGACATCTTCAGCGTGCCGCGCATGCGCCGCCTGATCGACGCGGCGGTCGCGTCGCGCCCGGACGGCCTCGTCGTCTCGATCCCCGACCCGGCGCTGTCGGGAGCGATCCGCCGCGCCGTGCGCGCGGGGATCCCGGTCGTGTCGATCAACTCCGGCAGCGACGACTTCCGCCGCCTGGGCATCCTCGCGCACGTCGGCCAGGCCGAGGGCGCGGCGGGCCGTCAGGCCGGGCAGCGCCTCGTGGCCGCGGGGGTGAGGCGCGCGCTGTGCGTCAACCAGGAGGTCGGCAACGCGGCGCTCGACCGCCGCTGCCGCTCCTTCGCCGAGGCGATGCGCGCCGCGGGCGGGACGGCGCGCGTCCTGTCGATCAACCTGAAGAACACGACCGCGACGCAGCGCAGCCTGACGCGCGCGATCGCCTCCCCGGCCGTCGACGGCGTGCTGACGCTCAACACGGGCGGCGCCCAGGCCGCGCTCGACGCCATCGTCGCCACGAACCGCGAGGACGAGGTCCCGCTCGGCACGTTCGACATCTCGCCGGACATCCTCGACGCCGTCCGCGTCGGGCGCATCAGCTTCGCGATCGACCAGCAGGCCTACCTCCAGGGCTACCTGCCGATCATGCTGCTCGGGCAGTACGCGCGCTACGGCCTGTTCGCCGCCCAGGGCGACGTCATCCCGACCGGCCCGCACTTCGTCACGCGCGAGAACGCGGCCCAGGCCATCCGGCTGAGCCGGCGCGGGATCCGGTAGGGCCGCGGCGAGGGCGCGTTGAGACGTGCAAGGTCGACACCCAACGGCGGGCGCTGGGGGGCTGGGGCGACTTCTGGTCGTGGAGCACCCACGTTTCGCCCCAGCCGCGCTCGCGACTCGCCCGGCCTTCCGCGAGCACCACAGGCCTCCTCCTCGATGCCGCCGGACCACGCTCCACAGCACCGCGCAGGCGCGAGCGGAGCGCCACCCCCGTCGCCGACCCACCGACACCCGCGCTACAGCGCGAGCACCTCGCGCGCCTGCTCCGGCGTCGCCACCGGCCGGCCGAGCTCGCCGGCCAGGCGCACCACGCGCTCGACGAGCCGGGCGTTCGTCGCGCGCTCGCCGCGGGCGTAGTAGAGGTTGTCCTCGAGGCCGGTCCGGACGTGACCGCCGGCGATGAGGCAGTACGTGTTCATGGCGAGCTGGGTCCGGCCCGGCGCGCAGACCGACCACGGGACGTCGGGCGGCAGCAGCCGGCGCATGTGCTGAACCTGGTCGACGGTGGCCGGGACGCCGGTCCCCGGCGCGCCGAGGACGAACTGCACGCGCAGCGGGTCGTCGAGCAGGCCCTCGTCGCGCAGCGCGAGGGCGGTGCCCACGTGGCCGGTGTCGAAGCACTCGATCTCCGGGACCGTGCCGTGGCGCCTGAACGCCTCGGCCATGCGGCGCAGGAACGGCAGGTCGCCGGGGAAGATGCGGTCGCCGTAGTTGACGCTGCCGGAGTCGAAGGAGCCCATCTCGGGCTTCAGCTCGAGCAGCGCGAAGCGGTCGTCGCCGGTCGAGCGCCCGCCGGCGGTCCCGCACGAGAGGTTGAGGATCGCCTCGCAGCCGCGCTCGCGGATGGCGTCGACGAGCGCCGCGAACGCCGCCGGGTCCTGCGTCGGCGTTCCGTCCTCCTCGCGGGCGTGCAGGTGGATGACCGCCGCCCCGGCGCGCCACGCGGCCACCGCCTCGTCGACGATCGCCGTCGGCGCGATCGGCAGGTTCGGGCGGCGCTCGGGGTCCGGGCTGGCGGATCCGGTCACGGCGCATTGGATGACGACGGGGGTGTCGGCTGGCGCGCTCATGGGCTCCTCGAAGGCGCCGAAGCGTAGCGGCGGGCCGCGGCGCACGGGGACGACGGCGTCCGCGATACTGCCGCCGGAACGAGCCGGAACGGACGCGGAGGCGGATGCGGACACAGGTCGGAATCGTGGGAGCGGGCCCAGCCGGGCTCCTGCTGTCGCATCTGCTCCACCTCGAGGGCATCGACTCGGTGGTGCTCGAGAGCCGCAGCCGCGAGTACGTCGAGCACCGCGTGCGCGCCGGCGTGCTCGAGCAGGGCACCGTCGAGCTGCTCACCGACGTGGGGCTGGGCGACCGCGTCCAGCGTGAGGGCCTCGTCCACGAGGGCGTCGAGCTGCGCTTCAACGGCGAGGGCCACCGCATCGACCTGAGCGGCCTCAGCGGCGGGCGCTCGATCACCGTCTACGGCCAGCAGGAGGTCGTCAAGGACCTGATCGCGGCGCGCCTGCGCGACGGCGGCAAGGTCCTCTTCGAGGCCACCGACGTCGCCCTGGCGGGCATCAGCTCCGAGTCGCCGAGCATCTCGTTCCGCCA
>JAXDHC010000641.1:0-4275 GCA_034664705.1 Solirubrobacteraceae bacterium | reverse complement strand
CCGCCCGGCCGCGTCGCGCAGCGCCGCGATGCGGTCCTCCGGCACGAAGCCGGCGGGCAGCGACACGAAGCGCCGAGTGCCGTCCTTGTCGGTCAGGAACGCGTCGAGCTCGGGGCCTCCGGCACGTTCGTGTACCCCGCCAGGCGACACGCCGGAAAGGGACAAGACGTTCTCGTCCTCGGAAAACGAGGTGGTAGGTATTCGGACCGCGTCCCGGTTGTCCAGGACGGATTTCCTGTGCTGCCCAAGGCGGCATCTATGGATTCTCCTCCTGCGCGATCCCGGGCTCGGGTGGGCGCCGGGCGGCGGTCGGCCCGCCCACGCCGGCAGGCCGCTCGGCCTCGGCTCAGATGATGATCGCGACGGCGCCGCCGTCGACCGACCACGCGGCGCCGGTCACCGTGCTCGCGCGCGCGCTGCACAGGAACGCCACGACGTCGGCGACCTCGCCGGGCTCGGCGAAGCGCCCCAGCGGGACCTTGTCCGCCTGCGCCTGCAGGGCCTCGTCGCGCGACAGCCCGCGCGCGCTGCCGGTCTGCTCGGCCAGGCCGCCCTCCCCGATCCACAGCGGCGAGGCGACCGGGCCCGGAGCCACGGCGTTCACGAGCACCCCGTCGGCGGCGAAGGAGTCGGCGAACACGCGCGAGAGGGAGAGCTGCGCCGCCTTCGTCACCGAGTAGGCCGCGTTCGTCAGCGAGGGGCGCTTCCCCGCGCTCGACGTCACGTTGACGATCCGCCCGCCCCCGCGGGCGGCCATGCGCGGCGCCGCGGCGCGCATCAGGCGCATCGGCGCCATGACGTGCAGGTCCCACTGCCCCTGCCAGTCCTCGTCGGTGAGCTCGTGGAGGGGCCGGGCGAAGCTCGTGCCGGCGTTGTTGACGAGCACGTCGATGCCGCCCATCTGCTCCGCGCAGGTGGCGACGATGCGCTCGTCGGCCTCGGGATCGGTCACGTCGGCCGCGACGTACTCGGCGCCGAGCTCGTCGGCCGCCGCGGCGAGGCGGTCGGGGTCGCGGGCGACCATGAGCACCGTCGCCCCCTCGCCGCTCAGGCGGCGGGCCGTCTCCAGGCCGATGCCCTGGCTCGCGCCGGTGATGACGCAGACCTTGTCGCGCAGCTCGAGCTCCATGGCCACGGATCATCCCCGGTCGTCCCTTTGGGCACGCTGCGATCCTCCGCCGATGCGCACCCACACCCGCTACCTGATGTTCGAGACGCGCAAGCGCCGCGAGTTCGTCCGGATCACCGACGCGGTGCAGCAGACCGTCGACGAGTCCGGCGTCGAGGAGGGCATGGTCCTCGTCTCCGCGATGCACATCACCGCGGGCGTCTGGGTCAACGACGACGAGCCGGGCATCCTCGAGGACACGCTCGAGTGGCTCGACAAGCTCGCGCCCCCGTCCTGGCGCGAGCCGGTCAACGACGTCGCCGAGCAGCTCGGCCCCGAGCCCGGCGACTTCCGCCACCACAGCGGCGGCGAGGACAACGGGGACGCCCACTGGAAGAACCTGCTCGTCCACCACCAGGTCGTCCTTCCGATCACCGAGGGCCGTCTCGACCTCGGGCCGTGGCAGGCCGTCTTCTACTGCGAGTTCGACGGCGGCCGCGCCAAGCGCCTGGTCATCAAGGTCCTCGGGGAGTAGATACTCCGACCGTCACCACGAACGAGGAGAGACCACCATGGCCATGGCCGACCGATCGGCGAGCACCGTGTGGGAGGGCAACCTGCCCAAGGGCAAGGGCACGCTGACCCTGGACACCAGTCACGCGACCGGCGACCTCCCGGTCAGCTGGGCGTCGCGCAGCGAGAAGCGCGCCGAGGGCCAGACGAGCCCCGAGGAGCTGATCGCGGCGGCGCACGCGTCGTGCTTCTCGATGGCGCTGTCGAACGAGCTCTCCGAGGCCGGCCACGAGCCCGAGCGCCTCGAGGTCTCCTCGACGGTGTCGCTGGACATGGTCGACGGCGGCCCGAAGGTCACGACGTCGAAGATCACGGTGCGCGGCCGCGTGCCGGGCATCGACCAGGCGGAGTTCGAGAAGGCCGCGCAGGGCGCCGGCCAGAACTGCCCGGTGTCGGGCGCGCTGATGGGCAACGTCGACATCTCCGTCGACGCCCAGCTCGAGAGCTGAGGCCTCCGAGCGAGGCGGCGGCCCGTCAGCTCGACGACGAGCCGTCGCCCAGCTCGAGCACCGCGAGGAACGCCTCCTGCGGCACCTCGATGCGCCCGACCTGCTTCATGCGCTTCTTGCCTTCCTTCTGGCGCTCGAGCAGCTTGCGCTTGCGCGAGATGTCGCCGCCGTAGCACTTCGACGTCACGTCCTTGCGGAAGGCCTTGACGGTCTCGCGGGCGATGATGTGCGAGCCGACGGCGGCCTGGATCGGGACGTCGTACTGCTGGCGCGGGATCTTGGCGCGCAGCTTCTCGGTCAGCGTGCGCCCGAACCCGTAGGCCTTGTCCTTGTGGACGAGCATCGAGAGCGCGTCGACCGCATCGCCCGCGAGCAGCACCTCGAGCTTGACGAGCTCGCTCGCGCGCATGCCCATGATCTCGTAGTCGAGCGACGCGTAGCCGCGGGTGCGCGACTTCAGCTGGTCGAAGAAGTCGAGCACGATCTCGCCGAGCGGCAGGTCGTAGGTCAGCTGGACGCGGTCCGCGGAGAGGTAGTGCATGCCCGCGTGCTCGCCGCGGCGCTCCTGGGCGAGCTCCATCACCTGGCCGACGTACTCCTTCGGCGTGAGGATCGACGCGCGGATGTACGGCTCGCGGATCTCGGCGATGCGCGCCGGGTCGGGCATGTCGCTCGGCGCGTGGATCTCGAGCTCCTCGCCGTTGGTGAGCGTGACCTGGAAGCCGACGGACGGCATCGTCGAGAGCAGGTTCAGGTCGTACTCGCGCTCGAGGCGCTCGCGGACGATGTCCATGTGCAGCAGCCCGAGGAAGCCGACCCGAAAGCCGAACCCCAGCGCGTCGGACGTCTCCGGCTCCCACGTCAGCGCGGCGTCGTTGAGCGTGAGCTTCTCGAGCGCGTCGCGCAGGTCGGGATAGTCGTCGGAGTCGATCGGATAGACGCCGCTGAAGACCATCGGCTTGACCTCGCGGTAGCCGGGCAGCGGGGCGGTGGCCGCCCCGGCCTTCGTCGTCAGCGTGTCGCCGACGCGCAGCTTCGTGACGTCCTTGATGCCGGTGATCAGGTAGCCGACCTCGCCCGCGTGCAGCTCGTCGGCCGTGGTCATCGCGGGCGTGAAGAAGCCGATGTCGTCGATGTCGGCCTCGACGTCGGCCGCCATCGCGTGGATGACCTCGCCCTTGCGGAACGTTCCGTCGACCACGCGGATGTAGGCGATGACGCCGCGGTACTGGTCGAACTCGGAGTCGAAGATCAGCGCGCGGGGCGCCGCGTCGAGGTCGCCCGCGGGCGGCGGCACGCGCTTGACGAGCTCCTCGAGGACGTCCTCGACGCCGTCGCCGGTCTTGCCGGAGATGCGGAGGATCGAGTCGGGCGGCTCGCCCAGGAGCTCGGCGACCTCGTCGGCCACGCGCTCGGGCTCGGCGCCCGGCAGGTCGATCTTGTTGAGCGTCGGGATGAGCTCGAGGCCGGCGTCGACGGCGAGATAGGTGTTCGCGAGCGTCTGCGCCTCCACGCCCTGCGACGCGTCGACGACGAGCAGCGCGCCCTCGCACGCGGCGAGGCTGCGGCTGACCTCGTAGGTGAAGTCGACGTGGCCCGGCGTGTCGATGAGGTGCAGCTGGTACGTCTCGCCGTCGCGCGCGGTGTAGAAGACGCGGACGGCCTGCGCCTTGATCGTGATGCCGCGCTCGCGCTCGAGGTCCATGGAGTCGAGCATCTGGGCGCGCATCGCCCGCGGGTCCACCGTCCTCGTCATCTCGAGGATGCGATCCGCCAGCGTCGACTTGCCGTGGTCGATGTGGGCGATGATCGAGAAGTTGCGAATGTGCGCCTGGTCGGCCATGTCCGGCGACTCAGGATAGGCGTCGGCGAGGCGCGGCCGCTAAAGGGGCGGCGCGACCGGCAGCGGATCGTCGTCGGCGAGCGCCACCCCGTCGCGACCGCCCGCCTTCACCCGGTACAGCGCGCGATCGGCGCGGGCGAGCAGCGCGGCGTCCGACTCGCCGTCGCGGGGCACCGCGATGCCGACCGAGATGCTCACGCCGAGCGCGGCCTCCTCGAGCGCCGTGCGCAGGCGAGTGCCGGCCTCGAGGGCCTCGGCGGCGTCCGAGACGAGCAGCAACGCGGCGAACTCGTCGCCGCCGA
>JAXDHC010000640.1:0-4329 GCA_034664705.1 Solirubrobacteraceae bacterium | reverse complement strand
TCGTCGATCGTCACGCCGGCGAGCATGAGCTCCCGGTGGATCCGCGCCTGGGCGATCGCCCGGACGGCGGCGAGGTCGGCGCGGTCGTTGATGCCGAGCGTCAGGTCGGCGTCGTCGACGAGATGGCCGGCGAGCGTGTGCCCGGCCGCGCGCAGGAGCGGCAGCACGTCGGGCAGGTAGCGCTCGCCCTGGGCGTTGTCGGCCCTGACGTGTCGCAGAGCGACACGCAGGGCTTGCGCCTCGAAGACGAAGATGCCCGTGTTGACCTCGCGGATGGCGAGCTGCTCGGGCGTGGCGTCGCCGGGCTTCTTCGTCTCCACGACGCCCTCGACGGCGCCCGTGGCGTCGCGCACGACGCGGCCGTAGCCGGCCGGGTCCTCGAGCTCCATCGTCGCCATCGTGCCGGCCGCGCCGCTCTCGGCGTGCGCGTCCAGCAGGTCGCGGATGAAGTCGGCGGTGACGAGCGGGACGTCGCCGGAGAGGATCACGACGGGGCCGTCCTCGGGCATCGCGGCCACGGCGGCCTCGACGGCGTCGGCCGTGCCGTTCGGCTGCTCCTGCACGGCGAGGACGACGTCGTCCGGAAGATGGCCGGCGAGCGGGCGGGCCGCCGAGTCGACGACGATGATGCGCCCGGCGCCGGCGGCGCGGGCCGCCTCGACGGGCCACAGGACGAGCGGGCGGCCACAGAGAGGATGAAGGACCTTCGGCGTGGCGGAGCGCATGCGCGTCCCCTGGCCGGCGGCGAGGATGACGATGGTGGGGGCGTTCATGCCATTGAGGCTAGGCACGCCCGGCACGCGCAGCGAGGACCGGGCGCCCGATCGGGGGGCCGCGCGCGAGCGCCCTACGCCGCCACCGCGGCGCCGGGGGCGCACCCGTTCATGAGTCGGCGCAGGCGGTCGGCCGTCTGGCCGTGCTCGGCCCAGCGGTGGGCGGCGAGGTCGGCGAGCAGCGTGTCGAACGCCGCCATGGACTCGCGGGCGGCGGGGTCGTCGAGGGAGCCGGCCAGGAGGAGGTCCTCGGCGGCCTGCTCGATGACGGCGGCCTCGTGGTGGTGGAGCTTCGTGCCGCGAAGCTCGGAGGTGATGGCCTTCACGCCGTGGAAGGCGGCGAGGCGGTTCGTGCGATCGGTGTCCATGCCCTTCACGGTAGGAGCCGCCGCACCGCCATCCGGATCGCCTCACCCGTTCGGGGGAGTGCAACGACGGCAGGGCCCGGGATCGCCCGGGCCCTGCCGCGTCAGACGTCAGCGGGGACGACGGCCGCTCAGCCGGCGAGCAGCGGGTCGTTCCACAGGGCCTGGTCCTCCTTGCCCAGGCGCCAGACGCCGAGGCCGTAGCCGTTGGCCTTGTACAGGCGCATGCGCTCCAGGACCGCCGCGCTGCTCATCGCCCAGACGTCGTGCTTGACGCCGGCCGGGTCCGTGTAGGAGAACGTGACCTCCCGGGCCGTCGGGTGGAGCTCCAGCGGCGCGCCGACGCTGGCGGCCAGCGCCGCGACGTCGCTCCACTCGAGCGCCTTGCCCGGGTTGGCCGTGCCGCCGCCGTTGGGCCAGTCCATGCCGTACAGCGGGGCGCCCATGACGTACTTCTGGCGGTCGGGCAGCGTGTTGACGTACGACACGACGTCCTGCACCCACGGCATGTCGGCGAGGGCGCCGGGGGCCGAGGTCGCCCAGTGGATGCCCCAGTTCATGACGAAGACGACGTCCGCCGAGGCGGCGATCGCCTGGTAGTCGTAGAACGTGGAGCGCGGGTGGTCCGGGACGTCGGCCGTCTTGGCGGCGACGTCGACGGCCAGCTTCTTGCCGACCGCGTGCAGCCGGCCGGCCAGCTCGGCGACGAAGCTCGACATCGCGCCACGGTTGCTCGCGGCGCCGGCCTCGAAGTCGAGGTTGATGCCGTCGTAGCCGTTGGCCACGGACGAGTCGACCATCGTGTTGATCCACGTCGCCCGGGTCGCCGGGTCGTTGAGGATCGTGTTCAGCGTCGACGGGCTCTGGCAGTCGAAGCGCCCGTACACCTCGACCTGGCGGACCTTCGCGAACTGCGTGATCTGCGGGTCGTCCTTGCCCTGGACGGCGGCCGTGGTCCGGTTGCAGTCGAAGTACGTGACGTGCACCGCGCCGATCTGGCGGTAGTGGGCCTGGAAGTCCTGGAAGGATGCCCCGGTCGAGGCCAGCAGGAACGCGTGCAGCGAGCCGGTCGACGGCGGCGGCGCGTTCGTCGACACCGTCAGGGCGTTCGACGGGGCCGACACGCGGCCGCGGGTGTCGACGGCCACGACGGTGAACGTGTACGCCTGCGCCGTGTTCAGGCGCGGGACGTCGAGCGCCGTCGCGGCGATCTGGCCGAGCGACCTGCCGTCACGGAACACGCGGTAGCCGGCGAGCTTGCCGCCGCCGGGCTTGGCCGCGTCCCACGCGAGGCTGACGCCGCTGTCGGTGACCGACGCCGCGCGCAGGTTCGCGGGGGCGTGGGGCGCGTCGCTCGACACCGTCGCGGGGCGCTTGGCGCCCGGCTGGCCGGCCTGGGTCGCGGCGACGGTCGTCGTGGCGGCGGCGGACAGGCGCCCGCCGGAGTCCACGGCCCGCACCGCGATGGCCGCGGAGCGCGACGCGCTCACGGCGATCGACAGGCGGGTGCCCTTGACCTGCTTGACGGTCTTGCCGTCGCGGAACACGCGGTAGCCGGCGAGGCGGCCGTCGCCGCGGCGGCTCTTCTTCCAGGCGAGCTGGGCCTTGCCGCCGGTCACGGTGGCCTTCAGGCCCTTCGGCCGGCTGGGCGGCTTGACGCGCACGGTGATCGTGCGGCTCGCCCGGCAGCGGCTCGCCTGGACGTGGCCGTTGCGCACGACCGCGACGGAGACGCGGTAGCGCTTGCGGAGCTTCACGGCGACGCGCACGGAGCGCGAGCGGGTCTGCTTGAGCCGCTTGCCGTTGACGGACACACGGTACGTCAGCCTGGTCGTGGTCTTGGCGCTCTTCGGCGCCTTCCACGACACGCGGCCGGTCTTCGCGCGCGCGGTGCGCGTGAACGTGATCTGGCGGGGCGACGTCGCGCAGCGCGCTGCGGTCGCCCCGGTCGTGGCGGCGCTCGGGGCGCCGCTCTGGGCGCCGGGGGCGGCGCCCCCCGCCGCCGGCAGCGTGGCCGCGCCGAGCGCGGACACCGCCACCGCGGCGGAGAGGAGAGTGGTGAGTCGTCGTCTCATGGGGTTCCTTGTGGGGCGATTACTCGACGGTGACGGTCTTGGCGAGGTTGCGCGGCTGGTCGACGTTGAGGCCGCGGGCGACCGCGAGCTCGTAGGCGAGCAGCTGCATCGGGATGACGGCCAGCAGCGGGGAGAGCAGCCAGTCGACCTGCGGGACCGTGAGGCGGTGGGCGGCCAGCCGGCCGGCCGCGCTGTCCTCGTCGTCCACGACGGCGATGACGCGGGCGCCGCGCGCGGCGACCTCCTCGATGTTCGACGCGAGCTTCTCGTGCAGCGGCGAGTTGGTCGCCGCGACGACGACCGGGGTGTCCTCGCCGATCAGGGCGATCGGGCCGTGCTTCATCTCGCCCGCGGCGTACGCGTCGGCCGGCAGGTAGGTGATCTCCTTGAGCTTCAGCGCGCCCTCCATCGCCACCGCGGAGGCGATGTCGCGGCCGAGGAACATGAAGAGCTCCGAGCCGGAGAGCTGCTCGCCCAGCCACGCGGCGGGGCGGGCGTTGCGCTGGACCGCCTGGTCGATGAGCTGCGGCATGCGCTGCAGCTCGGTGCTCAGGCGCTGCAGCTCGGGCGCTCCGAGCGTGTCGCGCACCGTGGCCAGCTTGAGGCCGAGCAGGTACAGGGCCGCCACCTGGGCGACGAACGTCTTGGTCGCGGCGACGCCCACCTCGATCCCGGCGCGCGTGAGCAGCGTGGCGTCGGCGTCGCGGGTGACCTGCGAGCCGTCGACGTTGGTCACGGCGAGGACCGTGGCGCCCTGCTCGGACGCGAGGCGCAGCGCGGCCAGCGTGTCGGCGGTCTCGCCCGACTGGGTGATCCCGATCACGAGCGTGCCCTCGGGCACGACCGGGTCGCGGTAGCGGAACTCCGAGGCGACCTCGACCTCGACCGGCACGCGCGCCCACCGCTCGATGGCGTAGCGGGCGATCAGGCCGGCGTGGTAGGAGGTGCCGCACGCGAGGATGCGGATGGCCTTCATGCCGGCGAGCTGGGCGTCGGTGAGGCCGAGCTCGGGGAGCACGATCTCGCCGTCGACGAGGCGGCCGTCGAGCGTGCGCGCCACGGCGGCGGACTGCTCGTGGATCTCCTTGAGCATGAACGTCTCGAAGCCACCGCGGT
>JAXDHC010000639.1:0-12758 GCA_034664705.1 Solirubrobacteraceae bacterium | reverse complement strand
CGACTACCTGGACACGACCGACCTCCTCGCCCGCGCGCTGTCGCGCAACGTCGCCTTCGTGCCCGGCCGCGCGGCATACATGGACGGCCGTGGCGGCTCCTCGATGCGGCTGAACTTCTCCGGCGTCGGCGAGGCCCGGGTCGGCGGTCGGCTCGGTGGCGGGCGCGGGCTCGGCGACGGACGGGGCGGCCCCGGTCAGCGTGCCGTACAGGGCGACCTGCTCGCGGACGACCTCGCCAATGCGCCGGATGCCCTCGCGGATGCTCTCCTCGGGAACGCCGGAGAAGTTCAGCCGCATCGACGAGCCACCGCTGCCGTCCATGTAGGCGGCGCGGCCGGGGACGAACGCAACGTTGTGCGACAGCGCGCGGGCCAGGAGGTCGGTCGTGTCGATGTAGTCCGGCAGCGTCGCCCAGATGAAGAGGCCGCCCTGCGGGCGCGTCCACGTCGCCTCGCGCGGGAAGTGCTCCGCCAGCGCGTCGAGCATCGTGTCGCGGCGGCGGCGATAGAGGTCCTTCAGCGCGCCGAGGTAGCTCTCCCAGCGGTCGTGCTCGAAGTACGCGGCGACGAAGATCTGGGTGAACGCGGGCGAGCAGAGGTCGGCGCCCTGCTTGCCGAGGTTCATCTTCTCCAGGACGGGCGGCGGGGCCGTCGTCCAGCCGAGGCGCACGCCGGGCGCGAGGATCTTGGAGAAGGTGCCGAGGTAGATGACGAACTCGCCGCCGTCGATGGAGTGCAGCGTCGGGAGCGGCTCGCCCTCGTAGCGCAGCAGCCCGTACGGGTTGTCCTCCAACACCAGGAGCTCGCGCTCGCGCGCGATCTGCACCAGGCGCTTGCGGCGCTCCAGCGAGAGGGTCACCCCCGCGGGGTTCTGGAAGTTCGGGATCGTGTAGATGAACTTCGGCCGGCGTCCCTCGGCCTCGAGGCGGTCCAGCGTGGCCTCGAGCTCGTCGACGCGCATGCCGTCGTCGTCCATCGCGATGTGCACGAGGTCGGCCTCGTAGGACATGAACGTCGGGACCGCGCCCGGGTACGTCGGGCCCTCGGCGACGATGACGTCGCCGGGATCGATCAGCGTCTTGCAGACGAGGTCGATCACCTGCTGGCCGCCCGTCGTGATGAGCACGTCGTCGGGATCGACCGGCGTGCCCTCGGCCGCCATGACCTCCGCGACGCACTCCTTCGTCGCGGTCATGCCCTCCGTCGGCGAGTACTGCAGCGCGCGCGCCGAGCTGGTCGCCGCCATCTTCGCCGTGATGGCCGCCAGGTTCTCGGCGGGAAACGTCGAGGTGTCCGGCAGGCCGCCGGCGAGCGAGATGACCTCGGGCCGCTCGGTGATGGCCATGAGGTCGCGCATCGCCGAGGACTTCATGACCTTCGTCCGCGACGCGAACAGGCCGGCGTAGCGCTCGAGATCGCGGGTAGACGGGCGGGGTCGGCGGGGTATCACGGGGTGGCTTTCGCCGCTGGGCGGGCCGCCCCTGTCGTCTACAGTCATGCCGCCTTCACGCTACCGGACCCCTCCATGAAGCTCCTCGTCGACATTCTGCAGGGCATCGGCCTCGCCGCCGCGGCGGGCGTGCGCCCGTTCCTGCCCGCCCTCGTGGCCGGGGGCCTGGCCAACGCCGACATCGGCGTCGACTACGAGGGGACGCAGTTCGCGTTCCTGGAGTCCCCGATCTTCCTGCTTGCGGTGGCGATCGCCATGGTCGTGACCTTCCTGCTCCGCGGCAGGCTCGACACGCCGGCCGGCCAGGCGGCCCTCTCGGGCATCGGGATCGGCCTCGGCGCGCTGCTGTTCGCCGCCACCCTCGACGACCGCCACGCCGTCTGGTGGCCGGGCCTCGTCGCCGGCGTCGCGTGCGCCGCCCTCGCCGGCGCCGCGGTGCGCAACCTCTTCCTGCGGACGCGGGCGCGACTCGACACCGAGGCGGCACAGGCGCTGCCGATCTACGCCGAGGGGCTCGCCATGGTGATCGCGGCGTTGTCGATCCTCCTCGCGCCGCTCAGCCTCGTCGCGCTCGCCTTCTTCGTCTGGCTGCTGGCCGGCGGCCGGCGGCGCGAGGGCGAGAAGTACGCGGGCCTGCGCATCCTCCGGTAGTGAGCGCTCCGCCCAAGCTCGTCCTGGCGGTCATCGACGGGCTCAAGCCGGCGATGCTCGAGCGCGCCGTGGCCACCGGCCGCGCCCCAGCGCTGAAGACGGTCATGGAGCGCGGGACCTACGTCGACGAGTGCTGCGCCGCGTTCCCGTCGGTGACCCCGGTCTGCGCGGCGGCGATCGCCACGGGCGCCCGCCAGGACCGCCACCGGATCCCGTCGATGAACTGGTTTCACCGCGAGGAGGACCGCTACGTCGAATACGGCTCGAGCTTCAGCGCCGCCCGCCGCTTCGGGATCACCCGCCAGCTCACCGACACCATCTTCAACATGAACGCCGAGCACCTCGCGGCCGACGTGCCGACGGTGTTCGAGACGCTCGACGACGCCGGGGTGCGGACGGCCGGGACCACGTACCTGATGTACCGCGGGCGCCACGAGCACCAGATCTCGCGCGAGACGGCGCTGACGCGCCTGGCCTCGACGGTGATGCGTCGCTCGGTCATGGGGCCCAAGGAGCTGTTCTACGCCGACATCTTCGCCAGCCGCGAGACCGGCTGCCGCTCGCAGATGGGCCTCCCGGGCATCCGCGACCAGCACGCCGGCTGCGTCGGCGCCCACCTCGTCGAGCACGACCTCTTCGACTTCATGCTGCTGTCGCTGCCCGACAACGACACGCACTCGCACCGCAACGGGCCGCACGCGCAGGTGACGTCGATCGCGGAGGCCGACCGCCAGCTCGAGCGGATGTTCCACGCCGCGGGCGGTGCGGACGCCTTCCTCGAGGAGCATGCGGTCATCGTGGTCGCCGACCATTCGCACGCCGCCGTGGAGAGGCGCGCCGAGCTCGGCGCGGCGTTCGCCGACTTCCACGTCCTGGCCCCGAACGGGGCCGGCCGCGACGAGGCGGAGATCGCCCTGTGCCCCGCGCAGCGCTCGGCGATGGTCTATGCGCTCCTGCCCGAGGGCCGCGAGGCGCTCGTCCCGCGCCTCGTGGACACCGCGGCGGCCGTCGACGGCGTGGACCTCGTCATGTGGCGCCCGGCGCCGCGCGAGGGAGCGATCCGCGGCACCGCGGGCGAGCTGCGCTTCGCGCCCGGCGGCGACGTGCGCGACGAGCGCGGCGGGCGCTGGTCCATCGACGGGCCGCTCGAGGTGCTCGACGCGACGCTGCGCGACGGCGTCCTGCGCTCCCCGGCCTACCCCGACGCGCTCGGCCGCGTCTGGGCCGCGCTCACCTGCGAAACCTCCGGCGACGTGCTCCTCTCGGCCGGGCCGGGCTGGGAGTTCCCCGACTGGGGCGGCGTCGACCACGTCGGCGGCGGCAGCCACGGCTCGCTGCACCGCAGCGACTCGCTCGGAGCGCTCGCGTTCTGCGGCGTGCGCCCGCCGGACGAGGACCGCCTGCGGCACTGGTCGATCGTCGATGTGGCGCCGATGATCCGCGCCCACTTCGCCACCGGCTGAGTACCCTGGGTGCGCTGATGCCCCGGCCCGCCGCGCTGCGCGCCGTGGCCGTCGCCGCGGTCGCCCTCGCGCTGCTCACGGGGCTCGCCGGCCCCGCGCTCGCCCAGACGACCGGCGCGCAGGCGACGACCACGGCCACCACGACGACGGATCCCAACGCCGCCGTCCCGGTGCCGCGGATGGACGTCCGGCCGCCGGGCCGCCGGCTCACCGGCGAGCAGGTCCAGCGCATCGCCCAGCGGGTCCCGAAGATCCGGCGCGAGACCGCCAAGCACCGCGGGTCGTTCCCCAACGTCTACACGAAGGGCCCGGGGCGCTGGCAGGTCAGCTTCTTCACACGCGGAACGCCGGCGCGGGAGATCGCCCAGGTCTACGTCGACGACAGCAGCGGCGACGTCACGGAGGCGTGGACGGGCGCGCAGGTCGCCTGGACGATGGCGCGCGGCTACCCCGGCGCGTTCGGGCGCAAGGTCAACTCGCCGTGGGTCTGGATCCCGCTCAGCCTGCTGTTCGTGGCGCCGTTCGTCGACGTCCGCCGGCCGCTGCGGATGCTCCATCTCGACCTGCTCGTGCTCGTCGGCTTCGGCGTCTCGGTCGCCTTCTTCAACGACGCGCAGGTCGGCGTCTCGGTGCCGATGGTCTACCCGCTGCTCGTCTACCTCCTGGCCCGGATGCTGTGGATCGGCCTGCGCCGGCGCGCGGCGCCCCGCGAGCCGCTGCGCCTGCTCGTGCCGGTCAGCTGGCTGGCCATCGCGCTCGTCTTCCTCGTCGGCTTCCGGATCACGCTGAACGTGATGGACTCCAACGTGATCGACGTCGGCTACGCGGGCGTCATCGGCGCCGACCGGATCGCCGACGGCCGTGAGCTGTGGGGCAACTTCCCACGCGACAACGAGCACGGCGACACCTACGGGCCGGTCAACTACCTCGCGTACGTCCCGTTCGAGCAGGCGCTGCCGTGGAGCGGGCGCTGGGACGACCTCCCGGCCGCGCACGGCGCCGCGATCGTCTTCGACCTCGCGTGCCTCGCGCTGATGTTCCTCGTCGGGCGGCGGGTCCGCGGCCCCGGGCTGGGCGTCACGCTCGCCTACGCGTGGGCGGCGTTCCCGTTCACGCTCTACGCGATGAACACGAACGTCAACGACGCCCTCGTCGGCGCACTCATGCTGGCCGCCCTCATGGCGGCGGCGGCGCCGATGCGGCGCGGGGCGTTCGTCGCGCTGGCCGGGATGGCGAAGTTCGCCCCGCTCGCGCTCGCGCCGCTCTTCATGACCCACACCCGGCGGCGGCTGCGCTTCCTCGTCGGGCTCGCGGTGGTGCTCGCGGTGTCGCTCGCGGTCGTCGTCGCCTACGGCGACCTGCCGACCTTCTACGACCGCACGCTGGGCTTCCAGGCGTCGCGCGGCTCGCCGTTCAGCATCTGGGGCCTCGAGGGGTGGAAGACGGCGCAGGCCGTCGTGCAGGCGGTGGCCGTCGTGCTCGCCGTCGCGCTCGCCTTCGTGCCACGCCGGCGCGACGTCGTGGGCCTCGCGGCGCTGGCCGCCGCCGTGCTGATCGCGCTGCAACTCGGCGTCACCCACTGGTTCTACCTCTACATCGTCTGGTTCTTCGGCCCCGTGATGATCGCGCTGCTCGGCGTCCACGGCTCGAGCACCTGGTCGATGGAGTCCGCGCGCAACGGCTTCGAGGCGCGGATGACGACGCCGTTGAGCCAGGGGTCGTCGGTGGCCGTCTCGAAGCGCACCGACATATGGGTCCGCAGCGACTCGATCGCCTGATCCTTCTTGACGCCGATCACGCCGCCGCGCGGGCCGGTCATCCCGACGTCGGTGATGTAGGCCGTGCCGCCCGGCAGCACGCGCGCGTCGGCGGTCGGCACGTGGGTGTGCGTGCCCACGACGCCGGTCACGCGGCCGTCGAGGTACCAGCCGAGGCCGACCTTCTCGCTCGTCGCCTCGGCGTGCATGTCGACGAGGACGTGGTCGGCCTTGCCCTCGAGCTGGCCGAGGACCGTGTCGATCTCCGTGAACGCCGGGCGCCCGGCGCGCAGATAGAGGTTGCCCGAGAGGTTGACCACCGCCAGGCGCACGCCGTCGCGCTCGACGATCGTGGAGCCGTGGCCGGGCTGCGAGCGCAGGTAGTTCGCGGGGCGCAGGATGCGCGGCTCGTCGTCGAGGTAGCCGTAGATCTCGCGGCGGTGGTAGGCGTGGTTGCCCAGCGTGATGACGTCGACGCCGGCGCGGAGCAGCTCGTCGGCGATCTTCGGCGTGATGCCGAGGCCGCCGGCGACGTTCTCGCCGTTGACGACGACGAAGGTCGGCGCGAGGCGCTCGCGGAGCTCCGGCAGCAGCCCGAGGAGGGTGCGCCGGCCGAGGCCGCCGACGAGGTCGCCGACGAAGAGGATGGTCGCGGGCGCGGTGGTCACGGCGCATACTCTGGCGGACGGGGCCGATGAGCGAACCGGTGAAGAACGACGACCGCCTCTCCGAGGCGCCCGGCCCGCCGCGCCGCGACGCCGACGCCGGGCCCCTGGGCCTGCGCCCGGCGGCGCCGGTCGTGGTGCCGCGGTGGGTCCAGATGGTCACCGTCCCGCTCGCCGCGCTGGGCCTGTACGCCATCGCCAAGGCGTCCGGCCCGGTCCTGCTGCTCTTCGTGACCGCCGCGGTCATCGCGCTGATCCTCAACCCGCTCGTCGCCTTCGTGCAGCGCGTCCGCGTGCCGCGCACCCTGGCGATCCTCGTGGTCTACGTCGGGTTCTTCCTGACCATCGGCCTGGTCGTCTCGCTGCTCGCGAACCCGATCGCCGACCAGTTCTCGGCGTTCCGCGACGACGTGCCGTCCATCGTGCGCTCCGCGAACGAACGCCTCGCCGACGTGCAGCAGTCCTTCGACCGCCGCGGCGTCAACCTCGAGGTCAAGCGCCAGGGCGAGACCGCGCTGCAGACGCTGCAGACGCGCGTCGTGGGCGGGACCGGGGAGGTGGTCTCGTTCGGCACGGACCTCGCGGAGCGGCTGATCACCGCCGGCTTCGGCCTGATCCTCGTGCTCGTGCTGTCGATCTACATGCTCGTCTACGGGCGGGCGATCGGCGCCCTGGTCCGCAGCGTGATGCCGCCCGGCGACGGCACGCGCGGCGACGACTTCCCGGCGCGGGTGACGCGCGCGGTCGGCGGCTACGTGCGCGGCCAGCTGCTGTTCAGCGTGGCGATGGGCACCGGCGCGGGGGTCGGCCTGTACCTCTTCGGCGTCCTGGGCATCTTCCCGGACGGCAAGACCTACGCCCTGGGCTTCGGCGCGTTCTTCGGGCTCATGGAGCTCATCCCGTACGTCGGCCCGTTCCTCGGCGCGGCGCCGCCCGTCCTCGTCGCCCTCTTCCAGGACCCGATCACCGCGGTGTGGGTGAGCCTGCTGTTCGTGGGCCTGCAGCAGGTCGAGGGCCACATCGTCGCCCCGATGGTCTTCGGCCACGCGCTGCGGGTGAACCCGCTGCTCGTCATCTTCGCGCTGCTGTTCGGCGGCGAGCTCTTCGGGATCCTCGGCGCCCTCGTCGCGCTGCCGACCGCTGCCGTCCTGCGCGAGACCGTCGTCTACCTCCGCGAGCACCTGGTCCTGGAGCCGTGGGGCACGGCGAGCCCGCTCACGGTCGCCGGCGCGGAGTCGCTGCCGCCGCCGGGCGCCCGGGCGTGCCCGGAATGCGGCGCGCGGGCCGGCGCGGAGGACGCCTTCTGCCGGCGCTGCGGCGCGGAGCTGTACGCCGGCGCACACGCGCACGAGGCGCCGGACCGGTGAGCCCCGTCGCACGCGGCTCCGCCGCCACGCTCGGCATCCTCTGCGGGTGGCCATGAGCGCCGCCCGCCTCCGCCTCGAGGACCCGCCGACCGCCATCAGGCCGACCGCGCTCGACGACGTCGACGAGCAGCTCGCGCTGCGGCGCGCGAACCGCGCGCACACCGCCCCGTGGGACCCGAGCCGCGACGACAGCTTCTTCTCGGCGGCCGGCCAGCGCCTCGAGCTCGAGCTCGACCAGCGCGCATGGGCGGCGGGCAGCGCCTTCGCGTTCGCCGTCCTGGCCACCGACGAGGGCGACCGCCTCATCGGCCGCGTGGCACTGGCCAACGTCGTCCGCGGCCCGTGGCAGAACGCCACGCTCGGGTACTGGATCGACCGCCGCTCCGGGGGCCGCGGGCACGCGACGCGCGCCGTCCGGCTGGCCCTGCGCTACGCCTTCGAGAACCTCGGGCTGCATCGCGTGCAGCCCGCGATCATCCCCCGCAACGACGCCTCGCTGCGCGTCGCCGAGAAGGTGGGGTTCCGCCGCGAGGGCCGCGCGCTGCGCTACCTCAAGATCAACGGCGTGTGGGAGGACCACGAGATCTTCGCGCTCACCGCCGAGGACTGGGACGGGCTGCGGGCGCGCTGAGGGCGCGCGCAGCTCCGTCCCAGCCCGCGCTACCCGCGCGTCACCCGCAGGCGCGTGACGGTCGTCCGCCCGAGCTGGTGCCGGCTCAGTCCCGGCGTCACGTTGAGCTGGTAGCTGCCGGGCACGAGGCGCCGGCGCAGCGTGCGGCTGTCGAGGCGGAGCCGGTAGAGGCCCACGCGGGGCGGGACGCGATAGGCGAGGAAGATCGCCGGTCCCGAGCGCCGGTTGTCGCGCGCTCGATAGATCGCGACGCGCACGACGTCCGTTCCCGGCGGGACGCGCATGCTGAGCCGCAGGCCCCGGCGCAGGACGAGCGCGCGGCTCATCCGGTGCGTGATCCGCAGCCGCCGGAGCGCGAGCCGGCCGGCCGCGGAGGCCCCCGCCATGTCGCCGCGCGGGGCGGTCGCGGCCGCCGCTGGAGCGGCCGGCGGAGCCACGGCGGTCCCGTTGCCCGCGAGGACGATGCGCGTCGAGGCACCGCCGGCGTTGTGGGCCACGTCGAGCGCCGCCGTCCGCAGCCCGGCGCCACCGGGCGTGAACCGCAGCGTGACCGCGCAGGCCGCTCCGGACGGGAGGCTGTTCCCCGAGCACGTGTCACCGACGATCTGGAACTCCGGCGCCTGCGCGCCGCTCACGGCCGCACCGCTGACGGTGAGGTTCGAGGATCCGTCGCTCGCCGGCACGCCGAGGCTCTTGACGTCCACGGTCTGCGTGGCCGGCGTCCCGACCGCCTGGTTGCCGAACCCGAGGCTGTCCGGGCCGTTGAACACCGGCACGGGCGGCCCGGCGAGCTTGGCCTGCACGGTGAACAGGTCGGTCGACGCGCCTCCGACCGAGAAGGCGTTGAAGCCGGTGGGACTCCCGACGACGCGGTGCGGCGTGATCGCGTCGCCCGCGAACCCGGCCGGCGGCGCCAGGCCCGGAGCCCAGGTGAGGAACGGCCCGATCCCGGAGGCGAGCGCCCGGTCCCAGTTGCACGGCGGGTCGCCGCAGCCGATGTCGCTGTTGAAGCGCCCGTTGCCGAGGCCGTCGGTCTCGACGGTCGCCGTGCCGTACGGATGCACGACGTCGAGCGCCGCGTTCGGCGTCGACCCGATCACGGTCACGCGGATCCGCCCGAACGTGATCGGGTCCCGGTCGAGGTATGCGGCCTCCATCCCGAGGACCAGCTTCGCCGAGCCGCCACCGGGGGGTGTCACGTCGGCCCCCGCCTGCCACCAGAAGGCCTCGCCGTCCGGTGGGGCGAGATCCTTCGCGGCCGCCAGGCAGTACGGCGGGCCGTCGACGCAGAGCTGGAGCTTCAGCCCGTTGGCGTCCTGATACCAGTCGGGATACCCGGTCGCCGGGTTCACGGGCCCGGCGGCGGCGAGATCGGCCCCCGCCGGGGCGGCGAGGGCGCCGGCGGCGGCGAGCGCCGCAGCGGCGGTGATGGACGAGCGAAGGAAGCGGCGTCCGACCGTCTTCCGCGCGCGCGTCCTTGGGGAACGGACGATGGACACGAGTCTCCCTCCCGAGGAGTTCCCTGTTGCCCGCCCATGGTCCGCCGATGAGACCCCCGGGCGGACCGCAGTTCGCGCGGACCGGTTTGCGGGACCTTGCACGTCCCGGCCATGTCGTCCGGCGAACGGCTGCATCCGGCGGCAGGCGGCAATCACCCGGATACCATGGGCCCCGTGGCGTTTCCTCAGACTCGACTGCGGCGCCTGCGCCGCACCCCCGTGCTCCGCGACCTCGTGCGCGAGACGCGGCTCCAGGCGTCCGATCTCGTCCTCCCGCTCTTCGTCGAGGCGGGCCTCGAGGGGCGCGCGCCCGTGGGGGCGATGCCAGGCGTCGACCGCCTCTCGATCTCCCAGGCGGTCGCGGAGGCCGGCGAGGCGGCCGCGCTCGGACTGCCGGGCGTGCTGCTCTTCGGCGTGCCCGCCCACAAGGACGAGGAGGGCTCCGGCGCCTGGGACGACGAGGGCATCATCCAGCTCGCCACCCGGGCGATCAAGGAGGCCCATCCGGACCTGCTCGTCATCGCCGATCTCTGCCTGTGCGAGTACACGAGCCACGGCCACTGCGGCCTGCTGCGCAGCGACGGCAGCGTCGACAACGACTCCTCGGTCGAGCTCCTGGCCCGCACGGCGGTCAGCCAGGCGCGCGCTGGCGCGGACGTCATCGCGCCGAGCGACATGATGGACGGCCGCGTGGGGGCGATCCGCGCGGCGCTCGACGAGGACGGCCTCACCGACGTCCCGATCATGGCCTACAGCGCGAAGTTCGCCTCGTCGTACTACGGCCCGTTCCGCGAGGCGGCGGACTCGACGCCGGCGTTCGGCGACCGGCGCGGCTACCAGATGGATCCCGCCAACGGCGACGAGGCCCTGCGCGAGGTGCGCCTCGACGTCGAGGAGGGAGCGGACGTGGTGATGGTGAAGCCGGCGCTGCCGTACCTCGACATCATCCGCCGCACGAAGGAGGCCACCCGGATGCCGGTGGCCGCGTACAACGTCAGCGGCGAGTATGCGATGGTCAAGGCGGCGGCCGCTGCCGGCTACATCGACGAGCGCGCCGTGGTGCTCGAGACGCTCACCTCCATCCGTCGCGCCGGCGCCGACATCGTCATCACCTACCACGCCAAGGACGCCGCCAGATGGCTTCAGACCTGACCGCCACGCCGAAGATCCGCAGTCGCAAGGACGGCGCGGCGGTCCCGCTCGACGAGTTCGATCGCCGCCTGCTCAACGCGATGCAGGGCGGGTTCCCGATCGAGCCCCGCCCGTACGCGGCCGTGGCGGGCGCGCTCGAGGTGGACGAGGAGCGCGTCCTCACGCGCGTGCGCGAGCTGATCGCCGACCGCATCATCCGCCAGGTCACGCCGATCTACGACACGCGCGCCCTCGGCTACGGCTCGATGCTCGTCGCCGCGAAGGTCGATCCCGACCATCCGTGGCGCGCGGCGAAGATCATCAACAGCCACCCCGGCGTGAGCCACAACTACCTGCGCAACCACGAGTTCAACATGTGGTTCACCATCGCCGTCGAGGAGGACTCCAAGCTCGGCCTCCAGGGCTCGCTCGACGTCCTGCAGGAGCTCACCGGCGCGGAGTCGATCCGCCAGCTGCCGACGCTCAAGCTCTTCAAGATCCGCATGGACCTCGAGATGGAGGGCGACACGGCGCGCCTCGCCTCGCCCGGCGTCGCGGTCGAGCCCATCGAGCTCGACAAGCAGCCCTACGACGACTTCGACCGCGCGGTGATCCGCGCGACCCAGGGCGATCTCCCGGTCGTCCCCGAGCCGTACGCGGCGGCGGCGGCGGAGCTCGGCGTGACCGTCGACGCCCTCGTCGCCCACCTGCTCGGCATGGTCGATCGCGGCCTCCTGCGCCGCGTCGCGGCGATCCTGTTCCACCGCCGCGCCGGCTTCTCGGCCAACGGCATGGGCGTGTGGCAGGTGCCGGAGGACCGCATCCTGGAGCTGGGTCCGCGGATGGCCGCCTTCCGCGGCATCAGCCACTGCTACCAGCGCCCCACCTACCAGGACTGGCCCTACCAGATCTTCACGATGGCCCACGGCCGCTCCAAGGAGGAGTGCGACGCCATCCTCGACGCGATCGCCGAGGCCATGCCGGTGCAGGACCGCGCGACCCTCTACAGCTCGACCGAGTTCAAGAAGGTCCGCCTCCTGTACTTCACCGACGACTTCCGCGCCTGGGAGCGGGAGCACGCCGGCGTCTGAGCCGCGACCGATGGCGAACTCCGGGACGGCCTCCTTGCGGGACACACGCTCCGCGCAGCTCTACGCGCGCGCACTGACGCGCCTGCCGGGCGGCGTCAACTCGCCCGTGCGCGCGATGCGCGCGATCGGGCGCGACCCCATCTTCGTCGAGCGTGCGCGCGGGGCGGAGATCACCGACGTCGACGGCAACCGGTACGTGGACTGGGTGTGCTCGTGGGGCCCGCTCGTCCACGGCCACGCGCACCCCGACGTCCTCGCCGCGGTCACCGAGGCGGCCGCGCGCGGCACGACGTTCGGCGCCCCGACTGCCGCCGAGGTCGATCTCGCCGACGAGGTCGCCCGCCGCATGCCCGCGGTGCAGATGCTGCGCATGACGTCCTCGGGCACCGAGGCGACCATGAGCGCCATCCGCCTGGCGCGCGCGGTGACCGGCCGCGACAAGGTCCTCAAGTTCGCCGGCGCCTACCACGGCCACGTCGACGGCCTGCTGGCCGAGGCGGGAAGCGGCCTCGCGACCCAGGCGCTGCCGGCCAGCCCCGGCGTCCCGGCCGCCGCTACCGCGGGCACGGTGATCGTGCCGTGGAACGACGCCGCGGCAGTGCGCCAGGCGACCGGCGATCACGAGCTCGCCGCGATCATCTGCGAGCCCTACGCGGCGAACATGGGCCTGGTCCCGCCGGCCGAGGGGTTTCTCGAGCTGCTGCGCGAGCGCGCCTCCGCGTCCGGGGCGCTTCTCGTCTTCGACGAGGTCATCACCGGCTTTCGCATCGCCCGCGGCGGTGCCCAGGAGCTCACGGGCGTCGCGCCCGACCTCGTCGTCATGGGCAAGGTCATCGGCGGCGGCCTGCCGGCGGCGGCGTACGGCGGCCCACGCGAGCTGATGGAGCGCATCGCGCCCGCCGGCGACGTCTACCAGGCGGGCACGCTGAGCGGCAACCCGCTTGCGGTCGCCGCGGGCCTGGCGGCGCTCGCGATGCTCGACGACAGCGCGTACGCTCGCCTCGCGGCCACCACCGAGGCGCTCGCCGGCGGCCTGCGCGAGGTGGCGGCGGG
>JAXDHC010000638.1:0-4031 GCA_034664705.1 Solirubrobacteraceae bacterium | reverse complement strand
TCCCGTTCCGCGAGGGCGACGAGGTGCTCGTCACGATCGTCGAGCCGCACATGTACGCCGTCGACGACGCGGTGGCCAAGATCGACGGCTACATCGTGTCCGTCGCCAACGGCGGCCCGCACGTCGGCGAGAAGCGCCTCGTGCGGATCGTCGAGGCGGGCCGGACGGCGGCCAACGCGGTGCTGGTCGACAACGGGGCGGCGCCGGCCAAGAAGGCCGCGCCCGCGCCGAAGGCCAAGCGTGCCGCGCGGCGCACGACGACGACGGCCGCCGCGGCGGAGGCCGACAAGGAGACGACCGGCACGTCGCGCCGGCGGCGCACGCCGGCGGCGGCGAAGGCCGCCCCGGCCGCCGACGAGGACACCGCGGCCGGGTCGCGCTTCAGCCGCGACGAGGACGCGGGCGACGAGGGCGACGCGGTCGCCTCCGCGGCCGGCGCGGTGGACGAGGCGGGCGAGGCCCCCGCCGCCGAGGAGGCGCCGGCCCCGGCGACCCGCCGGCGCGGGACGCGCGGCGGCGCGGGGCGCGAGTAGGCGGCCGCACCGGCCGACGAGGAGCCCGCCGAGACGGCGGACGCCGTGGCCGCGGACGACGCCGACGGGCCGGACGACAGCGGCGAGGAGCGCGACGGCGAGCACGCGGAGGACTCGGGGGAGGACGATGCCCTAGACTCGAAGCCTCGGCGCCGCGGCCGCAGGGGCGGACGGCGCCGTTCCGCTGCCAAGGCGGAAACGACCTCCGCAGACTAAGTCAGAGCTTCGATTCCCATGTACGCGATCGTCAAGACCGGTGGCATGCAGTACCGCGTCGTGTAGGGCCAGACCCTTCTCGTCGAGCGTCTGCCCGACGAGGCAGGCGCCACGGTGTCGCTTCAGCCCATCATGTACCGCGCGGATGACGTGGTGTTCGCGCCCGACGCGCTCGCCGACGTGCGCGTCGATGCGAAGGTCGTGGAGCACATCCGCGGCGAGAAGCTGCGCGTGTTCAAGTTCAAGCCCAAGCGCGGGTACCGCAAGCGCACCGGCCACCGGCAGGAGCTCACCCGCATCGAGGTGACCGACATCGCCGGCCCCGCCGACCGGGCGTCCGGCACCCAGAAGACAGACGAGGAGGCGACGGAGTAGATGGCACACAAGAAGGGCCTCGGCTCCTCCCGAAACGGCCGCGACTCGAAGCCCAAGTACCTGGGCGTCAAGCTGTTCGCCGGCCAGACCGTCACCGGCGGCGAGATCATCGTCCGCCAGCGTGGCAGCCGCTTCAAGGCCGGCGACGGCGTCGGCATCGGTCGCGACGACACGCTGTACGCGCGTGCGGCCGGGACCATCGACTTCACGACCGGCCGCCGCGGCCGCGTCGTGTCGATCCTGCCCGACGCCACCGCCGAGTAGCGGTCCGCACCATGAGCGCTCGCGACCTGGCCCGTCTCTACGGGGCCGGGCGCGTCGCGCTGGGCGCGGCGCTCCTCGTCGCGCCACGCCCGCTCGGGGCGCTGTGGCTCGGCCGCGCGGGGGCGACCCCCGGCGGATCCGTCGCGCTGCGCGCCGTCGGCGTGCGCGACCTCGTGCTCGGGATGATGGCGCTGCACACGCTCGGCCATCCCGAGGTCGCTCCGCGCTGGCAGCGCACGTGCGCGGCGGTGGACGCGATCGACTTCGCCGCGACCGCGGCCGCCCGTCCGGCGCTGCCGCCCGCCGGCTCGGCGCTCGTCATGGGCGTGGCCGGCGCCGGCGCGGCGATGGGCGCGTACCTCGGGTCCGCGCTGCAGCGCGGCGAGTAACGCCCGTCGCCGGCGCGGGCGCGGTCACCGCCCTCGGCGGCGGCTCCCGCGCCCGGCGCGGCTCAGAGCTCCTGCGCCGTCGGGCGGATCAGCATCTCGTTGACGTCGACGTGCGGCGGCTGCGCGACGGCGAACATCACGGCGCGCGCGATGTCGTCGGCCTCGAGGCGGCCCTCGGAGGACTTGGAGAAGAACGGCGTCTCGACGCCGCCGGGCTCGATGACGGTCACGCGCATGCCGGTGCCGTTGACCTCCTGGCGCAGGGACTCGCCCATGGCCGTCACGGCGTGCTTGGAGGAGGAGTAGAGGCTGCCGGGCAGCGCCCGGCGCCCGGCGACCGAGCTCGTGATGAGCATGTGGCCGCTGCGCTCGCGCAGCGTCGGCAGCGTGGCGCGGATCGTGTAGGCGACGCCCAGGACGTTCGTGAGGATCATCTCCCGCCACTGCTCGGGCGACTCCTCGAGGAAGCCGCGCGTGGCTCCGAAGCCGGCGTTGGCGAAGACGACGTCGAGCGTTCCGAAGCGCTCGACGGCGCGACGGACCATCTCCTCCTGCGCCTCCCACTCGGTCACGTCGCACTCGACGGCGAGGGCGCGGTCGTCCCCGCCGAGCTCCTCCGCGAGCGCCTCGAGCTTGTCGACGGACCGCGCGGCGAGCACGACGCGGAAGCCGGCCTGCGCGGCGTGGCGGGCCGTGGCGGCCCCGATCCCGGTGGAGGCGCCGGTGATGAGGAAGACCCTGTCGTCGTCGGCCATTGGTTCCTTTCCTAAGCTGAGGGGAGCTGATGCTCTATGACAAGGCTCGTATCTTCGTGCAGGGCGGCGCCGGCGGGAACGGCTCCGCGTCCTTCCGCCGGGAGGCGCACGTGCCGCGCGGCGGCCCCGACGGCGGCGACGGCGGCCGCGGCGGCGCCGTGGTGCTGCTCTGCGACGACTCGCTGCGGGACCTGCAGACGTTCAAGCGCCGCGCCCACTACAAGGCCCCGCGCGGCGGCCACGGCGAGGGCGCCCTGCGCCACGGCGCCGACGGCGAGGACCTCGTCGTGCGCGTCCCGCCCGGCACGGAGGTGGTCGACTGGGCCGGCACGACCTACGACCTCGTCGTGCCGGGCTCGCGCGTCGTCATCGCCCCCGGCGGCTCCGGCGGTCGCGGGAACAAGCGCTTCACGACCGCCACGCGCCAGTCGCCGCACTTCGCCGAGCGCGGCCTCGCCGGCGAGGAGGGCTGGAGCGAGCTCCGGCTCAAGCTGCTCGCCGACGTCGGCCTCGTCGGGCTGCCCAACGCCGGCAAGTCCTCGCTGATCTCGCGGCTCACGCGCGCGACGCCGAAGGTCGCCGACTACCCGTTCACGACGCTCCAGCCCGTCCTCGGCACGCTGGAGAACGACGACCGCCAGCTCGTGCTCGCCGACATCCCCGGCCTGATCGAGGGCGCGAGCGAGGGCGCGGGCCTCGGGCACGACTTCCTCGCGCACGTCGAGCGCACCCGGCTGCTCGTCCACGTCCTCGACCTCGCGCCGCTGGACGGCTCGGAGCCGCAGGACAACTGGCGCACCATCGAGCAGGAGCTGGAGCGCCACGACGCGCGCCTGGCCCGGCTGCCCCGGATGCTGGCGCTCTCGAAGGCCGACCTCGTGCCGGAGGAGGACGCGGCGCGCGCGGCCGCGGAGTGGCGCGAGCGCCTGGGAGAGGACGTCCCGGTGATCGTCACCTCCGCGGTGACCCGCGCGGGCCTCGACGAGCTCGCCGCCCAGCTGCTGCGCCGCGTCCCGCTGGACCAGCCCCGCCCGGCCGAGGCCCTCGCGGCCGCGGAGGAGCTCGCCGAGCACCGGGTCTTCCGTCCCGCCGCCGACCGCAGCTGGCGCGTCGAGGCGACGGGCCCGGGCGCGTTCCGCGTCACGGGCGACCCGATCGAGCGCCTGATGGCCCGCTACGACCTCGAGAACGACGAGGCGCTCGCGTACGTGGAGCGCCGGCTGCACCGGATGGGCGTCGTGCGCGCGCTGGAGGCGGCGGGCTTCGAGGCCGGCGACGACGTCGAGATCGCGGGCGTCGTGTTCGAGCTCGATCCTGGATAGTGCTGCGGTCGTGGCCCGCTACGTCGTCAAGCTCGGATCGAGCAACGTCGCCGATGACTCCGGCGAGCTGCGCGCCGACGTCCTGACGCGGGTGTGCGACGAGGTCGCCGCGCGCCACGCCGCCGGCGACGAGCTCGTGATCGTCACGAGCGGGGCGATCGCGCGCGGCATGCGGGT
>JAXDHC010000637.1:0-2604 GCA_034664705.1 Solirubrobacteraceae bacterium | reverse complement strand
CGCCGCCTCGATGCGCGAGATCGCGGCGACCCGCCTGTCGCTCGAGCGCCACCAGCGGCGCGCGCTCGACCACGACGAGCTGCACGTCGTCTACCAGCCGTTCGTGGCGCTGGACGGCGGCGCGGTGACCGGCGCCGAGGCGCTGCTGCGCTGGCGCTCCGCCGGGCTCGGCGACGTCAGCCCCGCCGAGTTCGTGCCGATCGCCGAGCGCACGGGCCTGATCCTGCCGATCGGGCGCTTCGTGCTGACGCGGGCGCTGGAGCAGCTCGCCGCCTGGCGCGCCGCCGGCCACGACCTGAGCGTCTCGGTCAACCTGTCCGCCGGCCAGCTCGCCGACGAGCACCTCCCCGAGCTGCTGGCCGCCCTCCTGCACCGCCACGGGCTCCCGGCCGACGCGGTGCGCCTCGAGCTCACCGAGAGCGCGCTGATGTCCCGCGCGACGGCGCAGCCGCTCGCGGCGCTCGACCGCCTGCGGGCCACCGGCGCCCTGCTCGTCCTCGACGACTTCGGCACCGGGTACTCGTCGCTGTCGCGGATCAGCCGCCTTCGCCTGAGCGTCATCAAGATCGACCAGTCGTTCATCGCGACCATGGACCGCGACCCGGCGGCGCGCGCGATCGTCGCCGCCGTCCTGCAGATGGCGGGACCGCTCGGCACCGCCGTCGTCGCCGAGGGCGTCGAGACCGAGGAGCAGCGCCGCGCGCTCGTCGAGCTGGGCTGCCCGCTGGGCCAGGGCTACCTGTTCGGCCGCCCCGGGCCGCCCGAGGCGGTCGTCGCGCTGCTGCGCGCCCCGCGGGCGGTCGCGGCCGGCGCCGCCTGAGGGGCGCTCGCGCCCTCCACCCTGGCGCTCCATCTCCTCGATGGCGGCCGGTCCGAGCAGCGGGTCGACGCCGCAGGAGGTGACGAGCCGGTCCGGCCAGCGCTCCTGCGCCTCGACCGCCTTGTCGAAGCCGCACAGCCCGTCGTGGAACACGTTGAGCGCCAGCACGTGGTAGACGGCGAGGTCCGCGTCGCTCTCGAGGATCATCACGTTCGCCGTCTTCTCCATCGACCAGTCGCGCGGAGCCGGCGCGGGGGAACCCGCGCGCGTCCGCCCCATCGCGATGGTCCCTGCGGCGCGGGGTAGAACAGCGCGATGACCGCTCACACCTACAGCATCACGGAGATCGTCGGCACCGCGCCGGAGGGCGTCGACCAGGCGATCCGCAACGGCCTCGCGCGCGCCGGCAGGACCGTGCGCAACCTCGACTGGTTCGAGGTCTCCGAGATCCGCGGCTATCTCACCGAGGGCCAGGTCGATCACTTCCAGGTGCGGTTGAAGATCGGCTTCCGCCTCGAGGAGGGCGGCGCCTGAGCGGGCGCCCGCGCGGCGCCGGGCGCCGCGATCGGCGACCTCCACGCCGGCGCCCGGTGCCCCGCCCCGGATTGAGACGCAACACATGGATAGTCGTCCCGCTATTTGTGTTGTCCGACGGTCCGTCACGGAGTTACGGTGATCCCGTCGGGCAGGCCGCCTCGGTCTGCCGGGAGAGCGAGGGAGAGACATGGCTGCGAGCACTGCGCCGACGACGACTTCGTCCGTCGAGCCGCTGACCGGCGACGAGTTCCTGGAATCCATCCGGGACGGCCGCGAGATCTGGGCCTACGGGGAGCGCGTCGACGACGTCACGACGCACCCGGCGTTCCGCAACGCGTCCCGCATGGTCGCGCGCATGTACGACGCGCTGCGCGACCCGGAGCGCAGGGACGTCCTGACGACGAGCACCGACACGGGCAACGGCGGCTTCACCCATCCGTTCTTCCGCGCCGCGCGCTCGGTCGAGGACGTCGTCGCCGACCGCGACGCGATCGCCGAATGGGCGAAGGTGTCCTACGGCTGGATGGGACGCAGCCCCGACTACAAGGCGGCGTTCCTCGGCACGCTGGGCGCGAACTCTGACTTCTACGATCCCTACCAGGAGAACGCGAAGGCCTGGTATCGCAAGGCGCAGGAGCGCTGCCTCTTCTTCAACCACGCGATCGTCAACCCGCCGGTCGACCGCGACAAGGGCATCGACGAGGTCCGCGACGTGTACATCCACGTCGAGAAGGAGACCGACGAGGGCCTGATCGTCAGCGGCGCGAAGGTCGTCGCCACCGGCTCGGCGCTCACGCACTTCAACTTCATCGCGCACTACGGCGCCGCGCCGATCAAGACCAAGGAGTTCGCCGTGATCTTCGCGGTGCCGATGAACGCGAAGGGCATGAAGCTCATCTGCCGCCCGTCCTACGCCTACACGGCCGAGGTCATGGGCAGCCCGTTCGACTACCCGCTGTCGAGCCGGCTGGACGAGAACGACTCCGTGATGATCATGGACAACGTGCTCGTGCCGTGGGAGAACGTCTTCGTCTACGGCGACGTCGACAAGATCAACGCCTTCTTCCCGATGTCGGGCTTCATCCCGCGCTTCACCTTCCATGGATGCATCCGGTTCGCCGTCAAGCTCGACTTCATCGCCGGCCTCCTGCTCAAGGGCGTCGAGGCGACGGGGGCGAAGGACTTCCGGGGCGTGCAGGCCAGGGTGGGCGAGGTGCTCGCCTACCGCAACCTGTTCTGGGCGCTGA
>JAXDHC010000636.1:0-14503 GCA_034664705.1 Solirubrobacteraceae bacterium | reverse complement strand
AGCGCGGCCGACGCGACCGCGGCCGCGACGAGCAGCGAGGCGACGACGAGGCGCAGCACGCCGCGCCACAGGACCGAGTCCGCGGGCATGCGGGCATGATGCGTGACGCGGCGGTCGCCGGGGCGTCGCTCGGCGCTGCGGCAACGCCGGAGGCCCGCTCGAGAAGACCGGCGCCCCGCGCCCCGCCCCTCCCTCGCTGCCGATCAGCCCGCGCGTCGCGCCGCCGCCGGCGACCGCGCGGAGCGCCACACCCTGCGCGTGCGCCACGCGCGCCTCGCGCGACAAGCGCCGCGCGCGCCTCACGCCACCGGCGCGACCCGCGGCCTGTCAGGCGCTCAGGGTCAGCTTCCGCGGGCCGGCCCGGAAGCCAAGCTCCACGAGCAGGTCCTCGTAGCGCGAGCCGACGACGGGCTCGCCGTCGACGCGCTCGAGCGACAGGCGGCGGGCGCGGTCGGCCGTGACGAACGCCGCGAGCGCCTCGAGGGCGGGGCGCACCCGGGCGTCGCCGGGGTCGGCGAGCACGCTGAGGCCGCGCCCGCCGCGCTCGACGTAGATCACGGGCTCGCCGCCGGCGAGCACCACGTTCGCGCCCGCGACGCGCTGGGGCTTGCGGGCCTCGTCGCCGCGCTTCGGCCACGGAAGCGCCGCGCCGTACGGCTGCGCGGGGTCCGTCGCGGCGAGCACGAGCGGCGGCGCCTCCGCGCCGGTGCCGCCTGCCCGCAGGCGCTCGACCGCGCCCGGGAGGGCGAACTGCGCGCCGCCGAGGCCCTCGATGAAGTACCCGCGCCGGCAGGTGCCGAGCGTCTCGAGCTGCGACAGCGAGTCGTAGAGGATCGAGAAGCCGCCGGGCACGCCCTCGGCGAGCACCTGCTCGCGGGTGACGATCCCGTAGCGCTCGAGCAGCAGCTCGGCCATCGTGCGGCGGCGCTGTGCCGGCTCGGGCTCGCGGCGGAACAGCGACGTGGTCAGCGACCACCGGCCCTGCACCTGCGCCTGCCCGCCCGTCCGCCTGGCGCCTAAGCGCCGGCCGGCGCGCCCGCGCTCACCCCGGCTTCGCTGCGCGCGGGCGAGCGTGAGCCGCGGCGCGCGCAGCGGCGCCCACGCGTCGTTGGTCACCTCGCCGGCCCAGACGAGATCCCAGAGGGCCTCCTGGATCTCCTCGGGCGTCAGCGCGACCTCGGCGAGCAGGTCGGTGAAGAAGCACGGCGCGGTGGCGAGCCGCTCGCGCAGCAGATCGTGCGCGGGCTCGCCGGGACGCTCGCCCTTGTAGGCCGGCGGCCCGACCGCCTCGGCGTCCTCGCGGAAGTAGAGGGCGACCCGGCCCGAGTTGCGCCCGAGCGCACCGGCGCCGACCCACACGACCTCGCCGCTCGCGCAGAGCTGGTCCATCCACGTGGGCGAGTACGCGCCGGTGCGCCGCGGCAGCACGTCGCGCTCCCACGTGTCGGCGGGCAGCGCGAGCCCCTGCAGGGGCACGAGGACCTCGCGCAGGCGGTCGATCCCGGCGCCGGCCGCGGGATGGCGGTCGACGCCGTGCCAGCTCGGCAGGAACGCGGCCAGCGCGCGCTGGTCGGAGGCCTCGATCTCCTTGCGCAGGACGGCCAGCGACGCGCGGCGCAGGCGGCGCAGGACCTCGGGGTCGCACCACTCCCGTTCGCTGCCGCCGGGACGCAGCTCGCCGCGGACGAGCACGCCGGCCCGCTCGAGGCCCGCCAGCGCGCTCGACGGGTCCACGCCGTAGCGGTCGCGCAGCTCGGCGGTCGTGAACGGCCCGTGGGTCTGCGCCCACCGCGCCGCGAGGCGCTCGAGCGGGCGCTCGACGTCGGCGAGGAACGCCTCGGGCAGCCCGCCGGGCGGCACGGCGCCGAACGCGTCGCGGTACAGCCCCGCGTCGTCGGCGGCGACCCAGCGGACCTCGCCGGCGAGGCGCAGCCGGATCGCGCGGCGCTCGCGCTCGAGCGTCTGCAGCAGCGCGCCGGCGTCGACGCCGGCGAGGACCCGGTCGGCGGCCTCGGCGTCGGTGAGGTCGCCGATCCGGCGCAGGATGTCGGCCATCGCGTCGGCGTTCGCCGCGCGCGTGCGATCCGAGCGGTGCTGGAGGTCGGCCTCGACCTGCTCGAGCGCCCCCGGATCGATGAGCTCGCGCAGCTCCTCCTGGCCGAGCAGCTCGCGCAGGAGGTCGCGGTCGAGCGACAGCGCGGCGGCGCGCCGCTCGGCGTTGGGCGCGTCGCCCTCGTACATGTACGTCGCGACGTAGTCGAACAGCAGCGAGGAGGCGAACGGCGAGGCCGTCGGCGTCTCGACCTCCACCAGCGACAGCTCGCGCGAGTGCAGCTTGCGCAGCAGGTCGGTGAGGCCGGGGACGTCGAGCACGTCGCGCAGGCACTCCCGGTAGGTCTCGAGCACGATCGGGAACTGCGCGTAGCGCTTGGCCACCTCGAGCAGCGTCTGCGACTTCAGCCGCTGCTGCCACAGCGGCGTCCGCTTGCCGGGATAGGCGCGCGGGATGAGCAGCGCGCGGCCCGCGTTCTCGCGGAAGCGCGCGCCGAATAGCGCGCTGGAGCCGAGCTCGCCGACGACGGCGTCCTCGATCTCGTCGGGCTCGAGCATGACGAGATCGGCGCCGGGCGGCTCGTCGGCGTCGGGCAGGTGGACGATGATCCCGTCGTCGGACCAGATCGCGTCGGACTCGAGGCCGTACTGGTCGCGGATGCGGGCGCTGAGCGCGAGCGCCCAGGCGGCGTGCACGCGCCCGCCGTACGGGCTGAGGATGCACAGCCGCCAGTCGCCGATCTCGTCGCGGAAGCGCTCGACGACGATCGTGCGGTCGGAGGGCACGACGCGCGTCGCCGCCTGCTGCTCGCGCAGGAAGTCGAGCAGGTTGCGCGCGGCGAGCTCGTCGAGGTCGTAGTCGCGGGACAGCGTCTCGGTGTCCTGCTCGACCGCCCAGCGGCTGAAGGCGCCGATCTCGCGGCCGAGCTCCTTCGGGCGCCCGACGCTGTCGCCCCGCCAGAACGGGACCGCGCCCGGCGCCCCGGGCGCCGGGGAGACCGTCACGCGGTCGCGCCCGATGTCCTCGATGCGCCACGTCGACGCGCCGAGCAGGAACGTCTGGCCGGGGCGCGCCTCGTAGACCATCTCCTCGTCGAGCTCGCCGACGCGGCGGCCGTCGGGCAGGACGACGGCGAACAGCCCGCGGTCGGGGATCGTGCCGGCGTTCGTGACCGCGAGCTGGCGGGCGCCCTTGCGCGCGCGGATCGTCCCGGCCACGCGGTCCCAGACGATGCGCGGGCGCAGCTCGGCGAACTCCTGCGACGGATAGCGCCCGTCGAGCATGTCCAGCACGTTCACCAGGAGCTCGCGCGGCAGCTCGGCGTAGGAGTGCGTGCGCGTGACGAGCGCGAACAGCTCGTCGACGCCGATGACCCCGTCGCGCCCGTCCCCGCCGTCCTCGGCGCTCGCCGCGATCGCGACGATCTGCTGGGCCAGCACGTCGAGCGGGTTCCGCGGCACGACGGTTGGCTCGATGCGGCCCTCGCGCATGAGCTTCGTGACGACGGTGCACTCGAGCAGGTCGGCGCGGAACTTCGGGAAGATGCGGCCCTTGCTGACGTCGCCGACGTGGTGGCCGGCGCGGCCGATGCGCTGCAGGCCGCGGCTGACCGACTTCGGGGACTCGACCTGGATGACGAGGTCGACGGCGCCCATGTCGATGCCGAGCTCGAGCGACGAGGTGGCGACGAGGCACGGCAGCTCGCCGGCCTTGAGCATCTCCTCGACCACGGTTCGCTCCTCGCGCGCCAGCGACCCGTGGTGGGCGCGGGCGATGTCCTCCTCGGCCAGCTCGTTCAACCGCAGCGCGAGGCGCTCGGCGCCGCGGCGGTTGTTGACGAAGATGATGGTCGAGCGGTGCTCGCGGACGAGCCTGAGCAGCTCGGGGTAGATCGCGGGCCAGATGGACTTGCGCGTCGCCTCTCCGCCGGCGAGCGGGTCCAGCGGATCCGCGGAGGTGCCCTGGTCGGGCTCCACCATGGACTCGACCGGCACGTGGATCTTCAGGTCCAGCGGCTTGCGCACGCCGGCGTCGACGATCGTCGCCGTCCGGCGCGGGCCGACCATGAACCGCGCGACCTCCTCGAGCGGGTTCTGGGTCGCGCTGAGGCCGATGCGCTGCGGGTCGCCGCCGGTCTGCTCGGCGAGGCGCTCGAGCGTGAGCGCGAGGTGCGCGCCGCGCTTCGTGGCGGCGACGGCGTGGATCTCGTCGAGGATGACCGCCTCGACGCCGCTGAGGATCTCGCGGGCCTGCGAGGTGAGCATGAGGTACAGCGACTCGGGCGTCGTGATCAGGATGTCCGGCGGCGTGCGGCGCATCGCCATGCGCTCCCGCTGCGGGGTGTCGCCGGTGCGCACCGCGACCGTCAGGTCGGCGCCGATCCCGCGCAGCGGGGCGCGCAGGTTGCGGTCGACGTCGTAGCTGAGCGCCTTCAGCGGCGAGACGTAGACCAGGCGCGTGTGGTCGGCCGGCTCGCGGCTCAGGCGGTCCAGTCCCCAGAGGAACGCGGCGAGCGTCTTGCCGCTGCCGGTCGGCGCGGAGATGAGCACGTGCTCCCCCCCGGCGATGGCCGGCCACGCCTGGGCCTGGGCCGGCGTCGGCGCCTCGAACGCACGCAGGAACCAGTCGCGGACGGTGGGGGTGAAGGCGGACAGCGGCACCGATCCCAGGGTACTTCGTCACCTTCCGTACGAAGCGCCGTTTCAATGCGACCATGAAGCGCCTCGCCATCGTCTGCGCCGCCACGGCCGCGCTGCTGCTCCCGGCCGCCGCCCACGCCCAGGACGAGGCGGTGACGACGCTCGACCGCACCACGCCGATCGCCGCCTACGGCGTGCGCCTGCTGTGGAGCCGGCTCGACCGCGCCGGCGGCGACTGGTTCCTCGTCACGCGCGCGGGCGGCGTGACCCAGACCGTCGCCGTCGGCCCGCGCCGGGTGCCGTTCGACGCCGACCTCGGGCCCGGGCCGGACGGCGCGCCCGTCGCCGTCTACTCGCGCTGTCGCCGGGACCCGTCCGCCGGCGGCGGCTTCACGCCGCCGCTCTACAACCGCGGCCGGGGCTGCGACCTCTACCTCTACGACTTCGCCGCGGGCGCGGAGCGGCGCCTGGCGAACGCGAGCTCGCCGAGGGCCAGCGAGTTCTTCCCGACGATCTGGCGGGGCACGATCGCGTTCGGGCGCACGTACGACGCAAAGCCCGACCACCCCTACATCTACGCGCGGCCGCTCACCGGGACGGCCGCCTCGAAGCGGCAGCCCGGCGGCCCGCGCAACGCGTGCACGCGCGACCGCAACACGGGGCGCACGTCCTGCTCGGACGACACGCTGTCGCGGCCGATCGCGCTCGACCTCTACGGCCGGCGCCTGGCGTTCGCGTGGACGTTCCTCGGCACCGGCGAGGGCCTCGACACCGAGATCCGGTGGGATACGCTCGGCGCCGGCCACCGCCTCCTCGCCCATCAGGACGGCGGCGGTCTCACCCAGGTCCAGGTCGGCTGGCCGGCCTTCGAGGCGGGCAGCCTGTACTGGGCGGTGACGTGCTTCGGGGACCCGGGCGGCTGCCCGGGTCGCTATGGCCTCCGCCGCTACAGGTTCACCACCGGCCAGACGCAGCGCGCCGACGGCCCGCAGGCCGTGGTCTCCCACGACCGCGACGCCGGGCTGAGCTGGCTCCTGATCGACACCGCGCCGGGCACGGAGTGCATGGGCGACCCGGAGGTCGCGGGCGGCACCTGCACGCTGCGCGCGAGCGCGCCCGTGTGGCGCTGAGCCGCGCCGGCGGCTTCGGTCAGCGCCCCGGCGCGAGCCCGCGCGCGAGGCCGACGACCCAGTCGTGGGTCGCCTCGACGTGGCGGACGGTCGCCGCGTGCGCCGCCTCGGCGTCGCGGGCCTCGATGGCCGCGACGATGGGCTCGTGGCCGGCCTGCGACGCGCTGCGCGCCCGGGCCGGGCCGGGGGTGATCGTGAGGACGTCGCCGAGCTCGACCTGGAGGTGGGCCTCGGCGGCGACGAGCCGGCGGGAGCGCGACAGCTCGGCGACGAGGACGTGGAAGCGCGCGTCGGCGCGGCGGAACGCGGACGCCTCGCCGGCCGCGTCGTGGACCGCGCTCATCGCCTCGCGCAGCCCCTCGAGCTCCTCGTCCGTGCGTCGCAGCGCGGCGAGCGCGGCGGCCTCGCCGGAGACGGCGCGGCGCCAGTCGGTGAGCGCGCGCAGCTGCTCGGCGGTGGGCGGGTCGAGCGCGGGCGGCGGCGGGTCGGCCGCCACGAACGCGCCGCCGGTGCGCCCGCGCCGGATCTCGAGCAGCCCGGCGTCCTCGAGGATCGCGAGCGCCTGGCGCAGCGTCATGCGGGCCACGCCGAGCGTCTCGGCGAGCTCGACCTGCCCCGGGAGCCGCTCGCCCGGGGCGAGGAGGCCGGCGCCGATCGCCTCGCCGATGCGGCGCACCACCTGCTCCACCGCGCCCGCCGGCTCGACGCGGGACAGCAGCAGGTCGCGAGCGCTTTGCGGGACAGGACTGGACACAAAAAGGTCTAAGTGCTAGACAATAGGCTCTTGCGGGTGTCCACAGCGTAGGAGGCCAGTCAATTGCAGCCCACCGCCGAGCAGATCGAGGCCTATCGCCGCGACGGCTTCCTCGTCGTCGAGCGCTTCCTCGACGACGACGAGGTGCAGCGGATCCGCGAGCGCTTCAGCGCGTGCTTCGCGCACGAGTGGGAGACCGGCCTGGTGCCCGACGAGGTCAACTACAAGCCGGGGGAGACGCCGGGGACCCTCACCCGGCAGCTGTGCAACGCGTGGAAGGCCGACCGGACGGTCGCCGCCACCGTCCTCGCGCAGCGCAACGCCGAGTTCGGGGCGGCGCTCGCCGGGGTGCCGGGCCTGCGCCTCGCCCAGGACAACCTCATCTGGAAGCCGCCGTCGGGCAAGGCGCTGCTCTGCCACCAGGACGCGGCGTACCTGGCCCACCTCGAGCCGCCGAACATGACGACCTGCTGGATGGCGCTCGACGACACGAGCGCCGACGGCGGCACGATCTACTACGTCCGCGGCTCCAACCACTGGCCGCACGCGGCGATCGGCGGCGAGTTCCACGCCCCCGACGACTGGCTCGGCCACGCGCGCGCGTCGATGCCGGAGGGCGAGGAGCTGGAGCTCGTGCCGATCGAGGTCCCCGCCGGCGGCGCCGCGTTCCACGACGGCTGGACGTTCCACGGCAGCCCGCCCAACGAGCGTCCCGACCGCGAGCGGCGCTCGATCATCAGCCACATGATCTCGACGGACACGCGGTGGAACCCCGACCGCCCGCACCCGATCTACTCGAAGTACCGCCGCCCCGGCGAGCGTGAGATCGACGAGGCGTTCTTCCCGGTCATGTGGCGCGAGGACGGCCACCGGACGCCGTGGATCGACGAGGCGTTCGCTCCGCCAGCGCTCGTGCCCTGAGCAGCACCGCGTCGATCATCTCCTCGGTCAGCCGCCCGGTGAACGTGTTCTGCTGGCTGGGATGGAAGCAGCCCAGGAGCGGCAGCGGGCCGCCGTCGTCGAAGAGCACGTCGTGGCCGAAGCGCGGCTTCGGCCGCGGCGTGGGCAGGCCCGCCGCCGCGCGCAGGCGCAGCGCGGCGTCCCACGCGAAGCCGCCCAGGCACACGATGAGCCGCAGCTCGGTGAGCAGGTCGAGCTCCGCGAGGGTCCACGGCAGGCACGTGTCGCGCTCCTCGGGCGTCGGGCGGTTCGCCGGCGGCGCGCAGCGCACGGCCGCCGAGATCCACGCGTCCGTGAGGCGCAGGCCGTCGTCGATGTGGCGGGACGTGGGCTGGTTGGCGAAGCCGGTGCGGTGCAGCGCGCCGAAGAGCCAGTCGCCCGAGCGGTCGCCGGTGAAGACACGGCCGGTGCGGTTGCCGCCGTGCGCCGCGGGCGCCAGCCCGAAGAGGAGCACGCGCGCGGCCGGGTCGCCGAAGCCCGGGACCGGGCGGCCCCAGTACTCCTCGTGGCGGTAGGCGGCCCGGCGCTCGCGCGCGACCTCCTCGCGCCAGGCGACGAGCCGCGGGCAGCGCCGGCACTCGGTGATCCCGGCCTCGAGCGCGGCCAGCGCGTCGCTCACCGCGCGGCGCGGTCCAGCGCGCCGAGCATGAGCCGCGTGATCACGGGCTCGAGCTCGCCCAGGTCGTCGGGGCGCCCGGTGCGCAGCTGGCGCGCCACGAGCTCGACGGCCGCGCCGATGACGGCGAAGGCGTCGTCGGGCGAGGCGAACGTCGGAGCGCCGTAGCCCGGCGCCGTGCGCGCGTTGTCGCGGTGCAGGCCGTCGGCGAACTCGTCGAGGATGGCGTCGCGGCGCGCCGCCGCCCGCGGGCCGGCGCCGATGATCTCGACGAGCACGGTCTGCGTCGAGTTGCGATGCGTGGCGAGCGTGTCGAGGAACGCGTGCACGCCGGCCGCGACGTGCTCCTCGTAGCTGCGGAGCGTCCCGCCGTCGGCCGCGGCGGCCATCGCGCGCGTCACCTCGGCGGCCGCCTCGTCGAAGAGCGCGAGGATGCACTCCTCCTTGTTGGCGAAGTGCTCGTAGAACGTCGCCTTCGACATGCCCGCCTGGCGGCTGATCGCCTCGGCGCTCGCCTCCGCGTAGCCGAGGCGGGCGAACACGGCGGCGGCGGCGTCGAAGAGCCGTGCGCGCTGCACGCCCAGCCGGACGTCGAGCGGCGGCGCATGCCGCCCACGGGGCACCGAGACGGACTGGCGGGGGGCCATCGGCCAATGGTAGGTAGCCTCCCCGCCGCCATGCCATCCCGCCCCCTTGCCGTGTTCGCCGTCCTCGCCGTCGCCGGTCTGCTCGCCGGCTGCGGCGCGACGCCGGCCAACGACGACAGCGGCGACAAGTTCCAGGGCCAGCAGCGCCTCGTCGCCAACACGGTCGAGGACCTGCAGTCCGCCGCGAGCGACGCCGACCAGGACAAGATCTGCCGCGACATCCTCGCCCGCGCGCTCGCCGACCGGCTCGCCGCGCGCGGCGGCGGGTGCCCGGCGGTGGTCGACGACGCCGTCCGCGACGCCGACGCTTTCGATCTCACGGTGGAGTCCGTGCAGGTCACCGGCGACCGCGCGACCGCCCGCGTGCGCGCCGAGACCGGCGACAAGGACCGCCGCTACTCGCTGCAGCTCGTGCGCGAGCGCGGGGTCTGGCGCATCGCGGCGCTGTAGCGCCTCGGCGCGCTATCCGAGCGCCCGCCCGTACTGGCGCTCGTAGTAGGCGCGGTACTCGCCGGAGCGGATCGGCTCCCACCACCACGGGTTCTCGCGGTACCAGCCGACCGTCCGCTGCAGCCCGTCGGCGAAGCGCACCTCCGGCGCCCAGCCGAGCGCGCGCACCTTGTCCGAGCTGAGCGAGTAGCGCCGGTCGTGGCCGGGGCGGTCGGGGACGGACTCGATGAGCGCCTCGTCGGCGCCGGTGAGCGCGATGATCCGGCGGACGACCTCGAGGTTCGTGCACTCGTCGGGGCCGCCGACGTTGTAGGCCTCGCCGGGCACGCCCTCGATCAGCGCGTGGCCGATCGCGCGGGCGAAGTCCTCGACGAACAGCCAGTTGCGCACGTTCAGCCCGTCGCCGTAGACCGGCAGCGCGTCGCCGTGCAGCGCGTTGAGGACCATGAGCGGGATCAGCTTCTCGGGGTACTGGTAGGGCCCGTAGCTGTTTGACCCGCGGCAGATGACGGCCTCGAGGCCGTACGTGTGCACGTAGCTTGCGACGAGCAGGTCGGCGCCGGCCTTCGTCGCGCTGTACGGCGACGAGGGCTGCAGCGCGGAGGCCTCGGTGAAGGAGCCCTCGTCGATCGAGCCGTAGACCTCGTCGGTGGAGACCTGGAGGAAGCGCACGCCGCGCTGCCGCGCCGCCTCGAGCAGGACGTGGGTGCCCTGCACCTGCGTGCGCACGAAGGCGTCCGGCTCGGCGATGGAGCGGTCGACATGCGTCTCGGCGGCGAAGTTGACGACCGCGTCGACGCCGTCCATCGCCTCGGCGACCGCGGCCGGGTCCTCGATGGCGCCGTGCAGGAAGGCGTGGTCGACGTCCTGGATGCTCTCGCGCCGTCCGGCGTAGGTCAGCTTGTCGAGCACCACGACCTCGTCGCCGTGGTCACGCACGCGGATGCGCACGAAGTTCGAGCCGATGAAGCCCGCGCCGCCGCAGACGAGGAGCCTCATGCCGCCACCCCGGCCCGCTCCTCGAGGTAGCCCGTGAGCCCGTCCTGCCAGCGCGGCACGACGATCGGCGGCTCACGCTCGGTGCCGAGCACGCTGTAGGCCGGGCGCCGGGCCGGCCGGACGAAGCGCTCGCTCGTCGTCGGAACCACGCGGGCCGGCAGCCCGGCGCGGTGCAGGATCTCGACGGCGAACTCGTACCACGAGCAGTGCTCGGGGGCGGTCGCGTGGAAGATCCCCACGTCGCCGCGGCGCTCCGCGAGCTCGACGAGCGCCGGGGCGAGGTGGCGCGTCCAGGTGGGGCGCCCGTACTGGTCGGTGACGACCTCCACCTCGTCGCGCTCGGCGCCGAGGCGGAGCATCGTCTCGACGAAGTTGGGCCCGCCGGCGCCGAACAGCCAGGCCGCCCGCACGATCGCGTGCTCGTCGGTGGCGTCGGCGACCTCGCGCTCGCCGGCGAGCTTCGTGCGGCCGTAGGCCTGCAGGGGGCCGACCTCGTCGGACTCGATCCACGGCTCGCGGCTGACGCCGGCGAACACGTAGTCGGTCGAGATCTGGACGACGCGCGCGCCGACGTTCGCCGCCGCGCGCGCCAGGTGGCCGGCGCCGTCGCCGTTGACCCGCAGCGCGCGGGCCTCGTTGGCCTCGGCGCCGTCGACGTCGGTCCACGCTGCGCAGTTGATCAGCGCCTCGGGCTCGACGGCCGCGACGAGCCGGCCCACGCGGGCGGCGTCGGTGATGTCGAGGTCGGCGTGGGTGAGCCCGACCACGTCGTGACCGAGCCGCGTGGCGTCGTGAGCGACCGCGCGCCCGAGCATCCCCGCACTGCCGATGACGAGCAGGCGCATGCCCATATGGAAGCGGAAAGCCCGCGACCGGGACGCGCGCCTGTCGCGCGGCGTCCCGGCGCGGCGCCCGCGGACCGGGCTAGAGGATCCCGATCTCGGAGTTGTCGCCGACCATGAACCGGTAGGCGCGCGGCTGGCCGTCGCCGCGCCCGATGCGCACGTTGCGCCCGAGCAGCGAGGACTCCATCCGCCCGTCGAGCCCGCTCACCGAGCAGCCCTCCAGGAGGATCGAGTGCTCGACCTCGGCGCGCTCGATCGTGCAGCCGGCCCCGATCGCCGTGTACGGACCGACGTAGCAGTCGACGAGCCGGGCGCCCGCGCCGATGATCGCCGGGCCGCGCACCGTGCATCGCTCGACGTGCGCGCCGGCCTCGACGATCACGCGTCCGTCGCAGCGCGAGTCGACGAGCTCGCCGTCCAGGCGCCCCTCGATCGTGTCGAGGATCAGGCGGTTGGCCTCGAGCATGTCCTCCAGGCGGCCGGTGTCCTTCCACCAGCCGCGCACGATGTGGGGCTCCACCCGGCAGCCGCGGTCGACGAGATGCTGGATCGCGTCGGTGATCTCGAGCTCCCCGCGCGCGCTCGGCCGGATCGCCCGCGCCGCCTCGTGGATGAGCGGCGTGAACATGTAGACGCCGACGAGCGCGAGGTTGGTGCGCGGTTCGGAGGGCTTCTCGGCGAGCGCCACGACGCGGCCCTCCTCGAGCTCGGCGACGCCGTAGTGCTGGGGGTCGGGCACAGGGGTGAGGAGGATCAGCGCGTCGGGCCCGGACTCGCGGAACGTCGTGACGAGGTCGTGGATGCCGCCCTGCAGCAGGTTGTCGCCGAGGTACATGACGAACGCGTCGTCGCCGAGGAACGGCTCGGCGGTGAGGACGGCGTGGGCGAGGCCCGCGGGCTCGTCCTGGACGATGTACGTGATCCGCACGCCGAACTGCGAGCCGTCGCCGGCGGCGTCGCGGATCTCGCCGCCGGTCTCGGGGGCGATGATGATGCCGACCTCGTCGATGCCGGCCTGTGCCATCGCCTCGATGCCGTAGAAGAGCACCGGCCGGTTGGCCACGGGCACGAGCTGTTTGGCGCTCGTGTGCGTGATCGGCCGCAGCCGCGTGCCGCGGCCGCCGGAGAGGATCAGCCCCTTCATCGTCGGGAGCCGCTCCCGAGCTTGCGGTGGTCCCACGTCGCGCGGTCGCGCTCGACGAACTGCAGGGCGACCCGCTTGGGCGCCTGCTTGTCGATCATCGCGCGCACGCCGTCGTCGACGCCGCCGTAGCGGTCGAACAGCTCGAGCGCCATCTCGCGGATGGTGTCGACGTCGCGGTGCACCACCACGTCGCACTCGAACATCACGCCGCGCAGCATTGGGTACTCCTCGCCGGCCTCGACCTGCAGCGTCGCGCGCGGGTCGCGCTCGAGGTTCTTCGTCTTCTGCGACTTGGCGAAGGTCCACGCCCACAGCTGCGGCGCGCCGTCCTCGCCCGTCGGGCGCAGGACGAACCAGAGCGGCATGAGATGCGGCCATCCGCGCCGGCCGTTCGTCGCGCAGACGACCGTCCGCTCCTCGTCGAGGAAGGCGAGCACCTCCTCGTCGGACATCCGGATCTCGTCGCGGCGGCTCATGGGCGGCAACCCTAGTGCCAACACGCACCAGGACGCCGCCCACGAGCCCGCAGCCCGCTGCCTACCGCCCGCTTCGCCGGTCGGGGAGGATCAGGCGCCGCTCACAGCCGCGCACGGTCTTGCGCTCGGCGGCGTTGAGCCGGACCGTGTCGCGGCCGCTGCCGCACGAGACGCGCGCGCGGGGCCCGGCCGTGGCGACGTTGATCGCATCGCGCCCGGGACCGCCGAGGACGCGATCGGCGCCATAGGCGGCGTTGATCGTGTCGTTCCCGGTGCCGCCCGACAGGTGGTCGGTCGCGGACCCGCCGTTGAGGCTGTCGTTTCCGGCCATCCCGAACACGCGGTCGCGGTCCTGGGCGCCGGAGACGACGTCACGGCCGGTGCCGCCGTCGATGCAGTCGGCGCCACGCCCGCCGTCGCCGCGGTCGGCGCCGCCCAGCAGCAGGATCCGGTCGGCGCGGTTCGTGCCGGTGATCCGGTCGGCCCGGGCGGTCCCGACGATCGCGAAGCGCGGGCCGCTGCCGCTCAGGCAGGGGCTGCGGTAGCGCTTGCGCGCCTCGTCGAGCGCGACGACGGTCCCGCCGCTCGGCCCCTCGAACGGGCGGCCGACGTTGATCACGCGCGCCGCCTGGACCGCCGTGCCCGCGATCCGGATCACGCACAGGCCCGACGTCGCATCCAGCGTGCTGCCGTTCGGGCAGGCCTTGAGGGCCGACGACGTGCCGGCGCCCGGTGCGGTGCCCGTCCCTGTGCCCGTGCCCGGGGCCCCGCCGCCCGTGCCCGTGCCCGTGCCGGCGCCCGTGTCGGAGCCGCCCGTCGCCTGGCAGACCGCACCGTCGAAGCCGCCGCGGGCCTCGCCGGCGATGACGTCGACCACCGCCGTGCCCGCGGCGTCGAGCACGCGCAGATGCAGCGCGCGCTGGCTGAGCGTCGAGCCGCTGCGCACCTGCTCGCCGACCGTGAGGGCGACGACCTGCCCGAGCGGCGCCAGCGCGGCCGACAGCTGGGCGACGACCTGATCGAGCGGAAGCTCGGTCCCGTTGATCGACAGCCCGGCCGCCTCGCTGCCGCCGGCGAGCACCGGCGCGCCGGCCACGCAGGCGCCGGTGACGCGCGCCGTCGCGGCGCGGACACCGAGCGTGAGGACGCCGGCGCCCGGCGGGAGGCGGACCGCGAGGCCCTCCACGCGCCCGACGGCGCCGATCGTCTGCGCGGCGGGCGCCGCGGCGTCCGGATCGATGCTCGTGCTCGCCGACGCCGTGACGGCCTCGACGAACGTGCTCGGCAGCCCGGCCGAGAGGGCGATGTTCTGCGGACCCGCGCTTCCGTCGACGCACGGCGAGAAGCCGCTGTTGGCGACGATCGGCTCGACCGCCGGGTTGCCCGCGAGCGATGCGCTCACGGCGCTGCCTCGACACTGCCAGCCGACCGCCTCCGCGGCCGGCGCCGCGCTTGCCACGACCCCGCACGCCGTGGCGCACAGCGCCGCGAGCCACGCGAGCCGCGGCTTCCGGCCAATGCTCGTGCCGGTTTCCATATGGACCTCCGTGAAGTGATGAGTGGACCCCACGGGGTCGCCTCTCAGGCGACCCCCCGGGCGCCCCGCGACCTGTCCGTGTCGCCGAGCGTCCCGCGGCGGGAGGGTCGCCCTATCGACGGTCGCTCAAACGGCGATGCGGCGAGCGGTCAGCCCAGACCACTCAGCGAACGTTGCGCGCCGCTCGGCGCACCGCTCGCGTCGATCAACTCAACGAAGCCTGCGCACCGCGTGGCGCACCGCTTCGCGGGCG
>JAXDHC010000635.1:0-3118 GCA_034664705.1 Solirubrobacteraceae bacterium | reverse complement strand
GTGGGCGGCGCGTCGGCGGCGCCGTACTCGTAGGCCTTCATGTCGACGAGGTCGATGACCCCGCGGACCTCGTGCTCGGTGCCGATCGGGATCTCGGTGGCGACGACGTGCGCGCCGAAGGCGGCCTTGAGGGACTCCAGCGTGCGGAAGAAGTCCGCGCGCTCGCGGTCGAGCATGTTCACGAAGACCATGCGCGCGAGGTCGAGCTCCTCGGCGCGCTGCCACAGGCGCGCGGTCGTGACCTCGACGCCCATGACGGCGTTGACGACGAAGATCGCCGACTCGCAGACCCGCATGGCGCCGAGCGAGTCGGCGACGAAGCTGGGCTCGCCGGGCGTGTCGATGAGGTTGATCTTGCGGTCCTGCCATTCGAACGAGCTCAGCGATGCGCTGATCGACATCTGGCGCGCCTGCTCGTCGGAGTCGCCGTCGGATGCCGTGGTGCCGTCGGTCACGCTTCCCAGGCGGTTGACCACGCCCGCCTGGTACAGCAGCGCCTCGTTCAGCGAGGTCTTGCCACTGCCGCGGTGACCGACGAGCGCGACGTTCCTGATGCGGTCGGCACGGTGCATGCCCTTCTCTCCTCTCCTCGGGATTCGAGGCGAGGGACCCTAGCGACAACTGCCACCAATGGAAAAGGGTCGCCGTGGCGTCGTGACCGTCCGCGCGACGCCGGGCGCGGGGCGTCGCGGGGTCAGTCGAGGAGCGGGCCGAGGTCCTCGTCGATGATCGCGGGCGCCCGCGCCGGTTCGCGGCCGCGGGCCACGAAGGAGAGCTCCTCGTGAGAGCTTCGGGCTCTCGGCTCGACGACGTCCTCGCCGGCCTGCGCCGCGGTGTAGGGGCCGGTGCCGAACGCCCGGATGCCGAGGTGGGCGCGGACGGGGCGCCACGTGAGCGTGCCGGGGCCCGGGATCGCCTCCACGTCGTCGAGATGGACGACGCGGAAGCGGTCCGTCAGTCGACGAGGCGCGAGCGCAGGCGCAGCACGGCCTTCGTGTGCAGCTGGCTGACGCGCGACTCGGTCACGCCCAGCACCTCGCCGATCTCGCGGAGCGTCAGGTTCTCGTAGTAGTAGAGCGCGACGACGAGCTTCTCGCGCTCGGGCAGGCGGGCGATCGCGTCGGCGACGCGGTCCTTGAGGTCGGTCTGGTCCATGACCGCCGCCGGGTCGGGCGCGTCGGGGTCGTGAATGGTGTCGAGCAGCGACACCTGGTCGCCGCTGGAGTCGCTCACGGTCCACAGCTCGTCGAGCGCGGCGACCGTCGAGTTGGAGATCTGCACGAGGAAGTCGTTGAACTCCTCGACGCTGATCTTCAGCTCGGTGGCCATCTCCTCGTCCGTGGGAGCCCGCTGGAGCCGGTGCTCGAGCTTCGCGTTGGCCCTCTCGAACTCGCGGGCGCGGGCACGGACCGATCGCGGCACCCAGTCCAGGGAGCGCAGCTCGTCGATGATCGCGCCCTTGATGCGCGTGATCGCGTACGTCTCGAACTTGATCTCGCGGGCGGGCTCGAAGCGCTCGATCGCGTTGATGAGCCCCCCGAGGCCGTAGGAGATGAGGTCCGCCTCGTCAACGTGCGCGGGCAGCCCGGAGGCCATCCGGCCCGAGACGTACTTGACGAGCGGGGAATAGGCGACGACGAGGCGCTCGCGGGCGTGCACGTCGCCCGTTGCCTTGTAGCGGCGCCAGAGGTCCCGCAACTCGATGGCTTTGACGTTCGTCTCCACTGTCTCCCCTGGACGGCTCAGGCCCGCGGGTGGCTGCGCGAATAGGCGGACTTGAGCCGGGCGGACTCTACCCGAGTGTAAATCTGGGTCGTCGATATCGATGCGTGGCCGAGGAGCTCCTGGATCGCCCGCAGGTCGGCTCCCCCCTCCAGCAGGTGCGTCGCGAAGGAGTGACGCAGGGTGTGCGGCGAGACGCCGCCCTGGACGGCGGCGTGGCGCGTCCACACGCGCAGGCGCCGCCGGACATCGGACGTGGACAGGCGCCGGCCCGACTTCGACAGGAACAGCGCGGGCTCGCCGTCGCCGCCCTGCAGCGCCGGCCGGGCCCGCTCGAGATACCGCGCGAGCGCCCGCAGGGCGGGCTCGCCGGCGGGGACGATCCGGGTCTTCGAGCCCTTGCCCTCGACGCGCAGCTCCTCGGCGTCGAAGTCGACCGAGGTGACGTCGAGCGTGACGAGCTCCTCGGCGCGCAGGCCGCTCGCGTAGGCGATCTCGAAGAGCGCGCGGTCGCGCTGCTCCAGCGGCGTCGTGGCCGGGATGCGGTCGAGGACGGCGGCCATCTCGTCGGGGCGCAGGACGCGCGGCAGGCCGCGGACGCGCTTGGGCGCCGGGATGAGGTCGGCGGGGTTCTGGGCGACCGTCTCGTGCTCGCGCAGGGTCCGGTAGAGCGCCCGCAGCGCGGCGAGCTTGCGCGCGACGGTCGCGGCCACCGCGCGGCGGTCGGAGAGCACGGCCGCGTAGCGGCGCAGGGTCCGCGGGGTGACCTCGGCCGGCTCGACCTGCTGCTCGCTGCACCACAGCGCGAACTGGCCGACGTCGACGCCGTAGGCGCGGCGCGTCTTCTCCGCGGCGCCGCGGCGCCGGAGGTCGGAATCGAACAGCGCGAGGGCGTCGCGCCAGGCGTCGCTCGGCGCGCGCGGCCTATCCTCGGGATCCGTGGGACTCTTCTTCATCGACACGGCCACCGGTCAGGTCGCCACCCAGCACCAGCTCATCGACGCCGGCGTGACCAGCGGCGACACGCCGCCACCGCGCCCCTGGCTGCGAATCCAGGGCACGCAGGACGCGTCGACGATGTGGTACTCGGTGATGCGCAAGCGGGAGCGAGGGGTGTACATCGGCGCCCTGGTACTTCGCCATGGCGACCACCACACCTTGCTCGCCGGCAGCGGTTGGGAGGAGGTTCCCATCGAGGAGATCGGTGTCGACGGCTCGGCGAAGGGCCCCGGCTGGGACGCGGGCCGGGGCGCCGACGAGTCCGGCGCCGGCGGCTGAGCGCGGCCGCCCCGCGGCGGCCGTGGTGTGCGAAGCCGCCCGCTAGGCGATGGAGACGGGGGCACCGACGGGCCCCTCGTCGGACAGCACGGTGACGGCGGGGATCCGCCTGCGGATG
>JAXDHC010000634.1:0-12523 GCA_034664705.1 Solirubrobacteraceae bacterium | reverse complement strand
CGCGTCCGCGCAGGCGCCCGCGTGCTCCTCGTAGGCGCGGTCGAAGAACGAGTGCGGCGCGCCCGGGTAGATCACGATCTCGTGCTCGACGCCGGCCTCGTCGAGGCGCCGGTCGAACAGCTCCACCCGGTCGAGCGGGATCGCCTCGTCGGCGCCGCCGAAGAGGCCGAGCACGGGGCAGCGCATCTCCTCGACGTGGTCGATCGGGGAGGGCAGCTCCGCCCGTCCGCCGCCGAGCCGGCCGTAGAAGCCGACGACCCCGTCGAGGTTGAGCTCGGGGCTCGTCGCCGCCAGGAACGACTGCGTGCCGCCGAAGCAGAAGCCCACCGTGACGAAGCTCGTCGCGCCGGTCCGCTCGGCGAGCGCCGCGCGTGCGGCGTCGGCGTCGGCCTGGACCTGCGTGACGCGCGTCTGCTCGACGTGCGGCCAGAAGTCGAAGTCCTCGTCGCGCTCGCCCGTGCCGGCGGTGCGGCCGAAGTAGTCGATGGCGATCGCATGGTGGCCGGCCTGCGCGAAGCGCTCGGCGAGCTCCACGTAGAAGCGGTAGAGGCCGCGGACGTCGGGCAGGACGATCACGGCCGGCGGGTCGCCCTCCGGCGCCTCGGCGATCGCCGCGGAGAACGCCGTCCCGTCGGCCGAGGTGAGCTCGAGGATCTCCGCGCCGGCGCCGCCGGCCATCGGGGGCCGGACGAGGTCGGCGGGCAGCTCGGGCGGACGGGCGTCAAACGCGAAGCACACAGGCGGCTCTCCTCGATCGCAGGTCCGCCACAGCATGCCAGGGCGCGGGAGCGCCGCCTGCCGGCCCGTGTCAGCCGTCGTCCCGGAGGTCCTTCAGGCGCTTCTCGCGCTCCTTGAGCACGTCCTCGCGCTGCTGCTGGCGCTCCTTCGCGCGGTCCTCGCGGTCCACGCCGCCGCCGGGGCCCAGGCGCGCGCTCACGACGGCCACCACGACCAGGACGATCGCGAGCGCCACGAGCAGCGAGCCCAGCATCTGCACGGCGGCGGGCGGCCGGCGCACGTCAGCTCTCCCCGGTCGCGAGGAAGTGGCCGGCCGACGTGAGCCACGTGACGGCGAGCAGCAGGAAGACGAGCGTGCCGAGGACCGGCAGGAAGCGGCCGAGCCCGTGGAACCAGCGAAGCACCGCGATCTTCGCGGCGAGCACGACGACCAGCGCCGCGCCGGTGATCGCGTGCACGGCGCCGTCGTCGTCGAGCCCGAAGTAGCCCAGGCACCCGAGGCCGACCGCGACGACGAGCACGACGATCGCGTCGCCCGACGCGCGGTGCGTCCATGCCGCCGCGCCGGCGCTCAGGAACGGCGGGCGGACCTTGCCGTAGCCCACCACGATGAGGATGAGCTGGTAGACGGCCAGGGCCGCGGCGATGGAGGCCAGCACGGCCTTCACCTCCGTGACGTTGCCCCGCGCGATGTCCTCGACGAGCTGCTCCATCGGTGCCTGGCGCCGGACATGCCCGCGCGCCGGGCACGGTACACGCGCGCCGCCCGGTCCGGTCGTTGTCCCGGCGCTTCCGCGGGCGGCCGGGCAGCGGTTAGGGTCGGCCGATGAGCATCCTCGGCAACCGGGTCGCGCGCAGCGAGGACCCGCGGTTCATCACCGGAGCGGCGACGTTCGGCGACGACCTCGACCTCCCCGGCGCCCTCCACCTCACCTTCGTCCGGTCGATCCTCCCGCACGCCCGGATCCGCTCGATCGACACGTCGGCGGTCTCCTCGATCCCCGGCGCGCAGGCCTTCACGGCGGCCGACGTGGACCTCGCGCCGATCGCGCCGACCATCCCCGGCATCAACAAGGAGATGACGCGCCCGGTCATCGCCTCGGACGTCGTGCGCTTCGCCGGCGAGATCGTGGCGATCGTGCTCACCGAGGAGCGCCTCCAGGGCCCCGACGCGGCCGAGCTGGTCGACGTCGACGTCGACGAGCTCGACGCGGTCGCCGATCCCCTCGTCGCCGCCGAGGGCGGCACGCTGCTGTTTCCCGAGCAGGGGACGAACGTCTGCGCCGCGTTCCCGGTCAAGGAGCCCGACGAGCACCTCTTCGACGACTGCGACGTCGTCGCGTCGACGACCTTCGTCAGCCAGCGCCTCGCCTCGTGCCCGATGGAGTGCCGCGTCGCCGCCGCGTCGTGGGGCGAGGACGGGCGCCTGACGCACTGGGCGTCCACGCAGACGCCGAACGGGACGCGGGACGCCCTGGCCGGCGCGCTCGGCGTCGAGCCCGCGCAGGTCCGCGTCCGCGTCCCCGACGTGGGCGGCGGCTTCGGCCCGAAGGGCAGCGCGTCCGTCGAGGACATCCTCGTCGCGTGGATCGCGCGGCGGGTGGGACGCCCGGTGCGGTGGGCCGAGACGCGCAGCGAGAACATGCTCGCCCTCGGCCACGGCCGCGCGCAGCACCAGGAGCTGACGATCGGCGGCATGCGCGACGGGACGGTGCGCGCCTACCGGATGAAGATCGTGCAGGACTGTGGCGCCTATCCCGACATCGGGGCGATCCTGCCCACGCTCACGCAGATGTGCGCCTCGGGCCCCTACGCGATCCCGCGGATCGAGGCCGGCGCGCGGTCCGTCCTCACGAACACGACGCCGATCGTCGCCTATCGCGGGGCCGGGCGCCCGGAGGCCACGCAGGCCATCGAGCGCGCCATGGACCTGTTCGCCGCCGAGGCCGGGCTCGACCCCGCGGAGGTGCGCCGCACCAACCTCATACCGGGCGACGCGTTCCCGTACACGACGGTCACGGGCGCCCGGTACGACAGCGGCGACTACCTCCGCGCGCTCGAGCTCACCCTCGAGCACGCCGGCTACGACGACCTGCGCGCCGACCAGCGGCGCCGCCGCGAGGACGGCGGCTCGCGCCAGCTCGGCATCGGCCTGGCCGCCTACATCGAGATCACGAACGGCTTCGCCGAGCCCGAGTGGGGCGCGGTCGACATCACGCGCGACGGCGGCGCGCGGGTGCGCAGCGGGCTCGGGCCCACCGGCCAGGGCCACCAGACCGCCCTCGCCATGCTGGTCTCCGACCGCCTCGGCCTGCCGCTCGACGCGATCACGGTGCTGCACGGCGACACCGACCTCGTCCCGCGCGGCACCGGCACGTACGGCTCGCGCTCGCTCCAGGCCGGCGGTGTCGCCGTCGACGGCGCGGCGGGGCGCGTCGTGGACCGGGCGAAGGAGCTCGCCGCCGACGAGCTGGAGGCGAGCTCCGCGGACGTGGTGCTCGACGCCGACCGCGGCGTCTTCCACGTCGCCGGCGTGCCGACCCGGACCGTGTCGTGGGCGGAGCTGGCCGAGTCGCTGGACAGCGCCGGCACCCTGGGCGAGCTCGCCGTCGAGGAGGACTTCCGCCCGGGCGGGCCCACGTGGCCGTTCGGCGTCCACCTGGCCGTCGTGGAGGTGGACACGGAGACCGGCAAGGTGCACCTGCAGCGGATGGTCTGCGTCGACGACTGCGGCACGATCATGAACCCGCTGCTCGTCGAGGGCCAGCGCCACGGCGGCATCGCCCAGGGCGTCGCGCAGGCGATGCTCGAGGAGTTCGCCTACGACGAGCGCGCGAACCCGGTGACCGACAACTTCGTGACCTATCCGCCGATCTCGGCGCCGGAGCTGCCGCTGTTCGAGCTCGTGACGCTCGAGACGCCGACGCCCGTCAACCCGCTCGGCGCCAAGGGCATCGGCGAGTCCGGGACGATCGGCGCGACGTCGGCGGTCCACAACGCGGTCCTCGACGCGCTCGCGCCGCTCGGCGTGCGCGACGTCCGCATGCCGACGACCTCGGAGCGGGTCTGGCGGGCCATCGCAGGGGCCTCCGCCTGACCGCCGGTTGCTTGGCCGCCGCTCCGGGTGGGAACCTTCACGGTGCCCCCCAACCCCCGACAGGAGGTCGTACCGTGCTTGCCCCTCCGATGGCCGTAGGCATCATCACGATTCTGCTCATCGTCGTTCTCGTCCTGCTCATCCTGGGCTTCCTGGGGCGCGGCCGCTTCTGATCGGCGCCGTGCCGTCACGCGAGGCGTCGCCGCGCTGGGGGCGCCTCGCATGAGCCGGTCGCCCGGCGGCGCCGATCCCGGCGTCGAGCGGCGCATCGACCAGGCGCTCACGCGCCTGGACCTCGAGCGCAAGGTGCGCCTGCTCACCGGCTCGGGCTTCTGGAGGACCCATCCCGAGCCGGCGATCGGCCTGCGCGCGATGGTGCTCTCCGACGGGCCCGCCGGAGTGCGGGGGGAGAGCTGGGACGAGCGGCGGCCGTCCGCCAACCTGCCGTCGCCGACCGCGCTCGCGGCGACCTGGGACGAGGCGCTCGTGGAGCGACTGGGCGGGCTGCTCGCCGCCGAGGCGCGGCGCAAGGACGTCGACGTGCTGCTCGCGCCGGGCGTCAACCTGCATCGCTCGCCGCTCGGGGGCCGGCACTTCGAGTACCTCTCCGAGGACCCGCTGCTGACCGCGCGCATCGGCGCCGCCTACGCCGGCGGCGTGCAGCGCGCGGGCGTCGCCGCGACGGTGAAGCACTACGTGGCCAACGAGTCGGAGACCGAGCGGTTCACCGTGGACGTCCGCGTGGACGAGCGCACGCTGCGCGAGCTGTACCTGGCGCCGTTTGAGGCGATATGCGCGGCGGTGGCGCCGTGGGCGGTGATGGCCTCCTACAACAGCGTCAACGGCGTGACGATGACGGAGAGCCCGCTGCTCGCCGACCCGCTCGAGGCGGAGTGGGGCTTCGACGGCGTCGTGATGTCCGACTGGACGGCGACCCGCTCGACCGAGGCGTCGGCGCGGGCGGCGCTCGACCTGGTCATGCCCGGCCCCGACGGCCCGTGGGGCGAGGCGCTCGTGGAGGCGGTGCGCGCGGGCCGCGTGCCCGAGGCCGCCATCGACGAGAAGGTGCGCCGGCTGCTGCGCCTGGCGGCGCGCGTCGGTGGGCTCGAGGGCGTGCCGCCGGCCGTCTCCCCGCCGCCGCCGCCGCCGGCCGAGGAGGCGGCCGCGCTCCTGCGCGAGGCCTCCGCGGCCGGCATGGTGCTCGTCCACAACGCCGTCGACACGCTGCCGCTCGATCGTCACGGGCTGCGGCGCGTCGCGGTGCTCGGGCCCAGCGCGGCGACGGCGCGCACGCAGGGCGGCGGCAGCGCGACCGTGTTCCCCGAGCGCGTCGTCTCACCGCTGGAGGGCCTCGTCGCCGCGCTCGGGCCGGACGTCGAGGTGCTGCACGCGGTCGGAGCGCACACGCGCCCCGGCCTCGAGACGGTCACGCTCGCGCAGGCCCGCGACCCGGTGTCGGGCGAGCCCGGCGTGCGCGTGCGCTACCTCGACGGCGAGGGCGGCGTGCTCGCCGAGGAGCAGCGCTTCGCCGGCCGGCTGGTGTGGGTCGGCGAGCCGATCGTGCAGCGGTCCTCGGCGATCGAGATCGAGGCGCTGCTCACGGTCGGCGACACGGCCCCGCACGAGGTCGGCGTCGCGGGCGTCGGGCGCTTCTCGATGGAGCTCGACGGCGCCGTGCTCTTCGACGAGGCGATCGAGCCGGACCCGGGATCCGAGCCGTTCGCCAACGTCCTCGACCCGCCGGAGCGCTCGGTGCGCCTGGACCTCGAGGCCGGCCGGGCGGTCGCGCTGCGCGTGCGCCACGAGCTGACGCCGGGGGAGGCCGGCCTGTCGATCGCGCTCGGCGTCAAGGCGCTCGCGCTCGCGCCGGAGCAGGAGCTCGAGCAGGCCGTCGCCCTCGCGGCCGGCGCGGACGTCGCGATCGTCGTGGTCGGGACGACCGACCAGCTCGAGAGCGAGGGCTTCGACCGCACGAGCCTCGCGCTGCCCGGCGCGCAGGACGAGCTCGTCACGCGGGTGGCCGCCGCCAACGCCCGCACGGTCGTCGTGGTCAACGCCGGCGGCCCGGTGCTGATGCCGTGGCGCCACGAGGTCGCGGCGGTCCTGCTGACGTGGTTCGGCGGGCAGGAGTTCGGCGGCGCGCTCGCCGACGTGCTGCTCGGCGACGCGGAGCCGCGCGGGCGCCTGCCCACGACATGGCCGGCGCGCGAGGAGGACCTGCCCGTCCGCTCCACGACGCCGGTCGACGGCGTGCTCGAGTACGCCGAGGGCATCCACATCGGCTACCGCGCGTGGGCGCGCTCGGACGCCGAGCCGGCCTACGCCTTCGGCCACGGCCTGGGATACACGAGCTGGGAGATCGCCGCCGTGCAGGCGCCGCCCGGGCCGGTCGCGGCCGGCGACCCCGTGACGGTGCGGGTGCGCGTGCGCAACACCGGCTTCAAGCGGCGGGGCCGGCACGTCGTGCAGGCCTACCTCGCCCGTCCGGACTCGGCGGTCGAGCGCCCCGCCCTGTGGCTCGCCGGCTTCGCGGGCGTCGAGGCAGGGCCCGACGACGAGGCGTGGACCGAGATCGTCCTGGACCCGCGCGCCTTCGCGCACTGGGGCGGAGCCGGGGGCTTCGTCGTGGAGCCCGGCGCCTTCGAGCTCCTCGTCGGCTCCTCGGTGGAAGACGCCGCGCCGATGGGCTCGATCGACGTGCAGGACCGCGCGGGCGCCTCCGGGTGAGCCGGTGACCGAGGACAGGCCCGCGCGCGGGCCCGACTTCGTGCAGTCGCTGGAGCGCGGCCTCGCCGTCATCCGCGCCTTCGACGCCGAGCACCGCGAGCTCGGCCTCAGCGATGTCGCCCGCGCCACGGGGCTGACCCGCGCCGCGGCGCGGCGCTTCCTGCTCACGCTCGTCGAGCTCGGCTACGTGCGCTTCGACGGCGGCCGCTTCTCGCTGCGCCCGCGCGTGCTCGAGCTCGGCTTCGCGTACCTGTCGAGCCTGGGCCTGCCCGCGGTCGCCCTGCCCCACATGGAGCGCCTCGTCGCGCAGACCAACGAGTCCTCGTCGATCTCCGTGCTCGACGACACCGACGTCGTCTACGTCGTGCGCGTCCCCACCCGGCGGATCATGAGCATCACGCTGGTGGTCGGTACCCGCCTGCCCGCCTACGCGACCTCGATGGGCCGGGTGCTGCTCGCCGCCCTGCCGCCCGCCGAGCTCGAGGAGCGCCTGTCGCGGACGGAGCTGCGGCCCTTGACGCCGTCGACCGTCACGGACCCCGGCACGCTGCGGCGCATCCTCGACGCCGTCCGGCGGGACGGCTGCGCCGTCGTCGATCAGGAGCTCGAGGAGGGCCTGCGCTCCGCGGCGGTGCCCATCCGCGACGCGTCGGGCGCCGTCACCGCCGCGCTGAACGTCTCGGTGCACGCCAGCCGCGCGTCGATGGAGGCGCTGCGCGGCGACTTCCTGCCGCCGGCCCGGGAGGCGGCGGCGGCCATCGAGGCGGACCTGCGCAGCACCGGGCTGCGCGCCCCCGGCGCGGCGGCGTTCGGGGCGCCGGAGCGGCGCGGGTAGCGGCGACGCCGGCGGTCAGCCTGCCGGCGGGGCGGAGCCGCGGGGCTGGTGCGGACGTCGGCGGTCAGCCTGCCGGCGGGGCGGAGCCGCGGGGCTGGTGCGGACGCCGGCGGTCAGCCTGCCGGCGGTCAGCCACCGGCGCGGCGGAGCCGCGGGGCTGGTGCGGACGCCGGCGGTCAGCCACCGGCGCGGCGGAGCCGGTCGGCCGCGCCCTTGGCGATCCGCTCCAGCTCGGCGAGGCGCCGCTGCTCGCCGCGGCCGAGGTACACACGCCGCCGGTACAGCGCCAGGCGCTGCGTCGCGTGGTCGGCGAGCGCGCGCAGCTCGGCGGCCGACGGCTCGTGGTCGCCGGGCGTCACAGCCCCCGCCGTCGTGCGTCGGCGCTGAGCGTGCGGGCGAGCTCGTCCGGCTCGGTTCGGCGCTGCAGCTCCTCGATGCGCTCGTCCTGGTGGCGGGCGTTGCGGTAGACCGCGTCCTGCAGGCCCTCGACGAGCGCCTCCAGGCGCTCGAGACGGTCCTCGACGGCGGCGGCGACCGCGGGGTCGGGCGGCTCGGGCTCCTCGTGCTCGGCGGGCGGCGGGTCGGCCCCCGGGCGCAGCATCGCGGTGACGCGATCGAGGAGGCCGGCGTGGTGCCGGGTCATCGGGCCTGCTCTCTCGGGACGGTTCACGGCCCTGCCTCCTCGAGGCTGTCTTTGATCGATCCACCCAGGGTACTCCTCGGTCGGGAGGGTCACCGGGGGTCGGGCGGCCGCGGGCCGGGCCCACCACGACGCGCGCCCGGGCGTCCCTATGTAAGGATGCAAATGCGGAAGATCATTCCGCAAATGGATGACTGCCGAAGCGGGTTCACAGGAGGCGTCCGGCCGCCGTGCGAGGGGCACGGCCGCGACCGGCGCGGACGGGAGCGACGATGGACATCGGACGGGCGCTGTCCTGGACAGCCGATCGCTACCCCGATCGCCCTGCGGTCGGAGGGGAGAAGTCGTTCACGTGGCGTGAGTGGGATGCGCGCACGAACCAGATCGCGCGCGGGCTCGGCGGGCTCGGGGCGCAGAAGGACGAGCGCGTCTGCCTGTTCATGTCCAACTCCGAGGCGATGGCGGCGACCCACCTCGCCAACCAGAAGCTCGGTGTCCTGTCGACGCCGCTGAACGCGCGCTACTCGCCCGACGAGCTCGCGTACTGCCTGAAGGACGCCGAGCCGAAGGTCGTCGTCAGCGACGACCGCACCGTGGGGGTGCTGCGCCAGGCGCTCGAGCGGCTCGACTCGGACCGCCGCGCGTTCCGGCTCGTCCACGACGGCGAGGACCGCCCCGACGGCGCGGAGGGCCTGGAGGAGCTGGTCGCCGCGCAGGGCGACGGGGCGATCGACGTCGAGGTCGGCGACGACGACCCGAGCGTGATGCTCTACACGGCGGGCACCACGGGGCCGCCGAAGGGTGTGCCGCGCACGCAGCGCAACGAGCACTCCGCCGCCGAGGCGCACGTCATCCAGGCGCGCTACGGGCCGTGGGAGTCCACGCTCGGCGCGATGCCGATGTACCACACGATGGGCATGCGCTCGCTGCTCTCGATGATCGTCCTCGGCGGCAAGTTCGTCGCCATCCCCGACTTCAAGCCGCCGCGTGCGCTGGAGCTCATCGCGCGCGAGGAGGTCACCGCGCTGTACCTCGTGCCGACCGCGTTCTGGGCGCTCCTGCACGAGGGCGGCCTCGAGGAGGCCGGTCGCCACGTCCGCCGGCTCGCCTACGCCGGCGCGGCGATGACGCCGACGCTGTGCGAGCGCCTGCAGGAGGCGCAGCATCCGGACGTCTTCATCAACCACTACGGCTCGACCGAGATCTACACCTTCTGCATCGAGGAGGACGCGCCGGGCAAGCCCGGCAGCGCGGGCCGGCCGGGCCTGCACTCGCGCATCCGCCTGGTGCGTGCCGAGTCCGAGGATGCGGTGCACGTCGACGACCTCGTCGAGCCCGGCGAGACGGGCGAGATCATCGCCTCGCTGCGCTCGCCCGAGGCATTCCAGGGCTACTGGCGGCGCCCCGACGCCAACGAGCGCCTGCGCGACGGGTGGTACTTCACCGGCGACGTGGGGCATGTCGACGAGGAGGGTTCCATCTTCGTGTCCGGCCGCGTCGACGACATGATCATCACGGGAGGCGAGAACGTCCATCCGCTCGAGGTCGAGGACGCGCTGGCGGCGTGTCCGGACGTCAGCGAGGTGGCGGTCGCCGGCGTGGCGGAGGAGAAGTGGGGCCACGCCGTCACCGCCTTCGTCGTGGCCGAGGGGGGCGAGCCCGCCGACGCCGCCCGCCGGATCGCCGACTGGGTGCGCAGCGACAGCGGGCTGACCGACTACAAGCGCCCGAAGCGGATCGTCGTGCTCGACGCGATCCCGAAGAGCCCGGTCGGCAAGATCCTGCGCCGCAAGCTCGTCGGCGGCGAGTTCGAGCAGCTCGGCGAGGCCGACACCGGCCGGCGCGAGGAGGCGAGCGCGTGAGCGCCGGCGCCCCCGCCGTCGAGCGGCCCACCGGTGTCGGCGCGGCCGTCACCCGCGTCGAGGACGCCGCGCTGCTCACCGGCCGCGGCCGGTTCCTGGACGACTTCGAGCCGATCCCCGGCGCCCTGCACGCCGCGATCGTCCGCAGCCCGCACGCCCACGCGCGCATCCGCGACTTCGACGCCCGCCGCGCGCTGCAGACGCCCGGCGTCCACGCGGTCGTCGGCCCCGACGACATCGCGGGCCTGCGGCCGTTCGCGCTCTCGGTGAAGGCGCCGATGCCGTACCGCCCCGGCGCCACCGACCGCGTGCGCTACGTCGGCGAGCCGGTCGCCGTCGTCGTGGCCAACAGCCGCCACGTCGCCGAGGACGCCGCCGAGCGCGTCGAGGTCGACTACGAGCCGACGCCCGCGGTCGTCGGCGTGCTCGACGCGATGGCGCCGGACGCGCCGCGCCTGCACGACGAGGCCGACAGCAACGTCGCCACCGACCGCACCTTCTCCTTCGGGCCCGTGGACAAGCGCTTCGCCGACGCCGCGCGCGTCGTCACCGGCCGCTTCGGCTTCCCGCGCTACTCCTCCACGCCCATCGAGACGTACGCGATCGTCGCGAACTGGGAGCACGACGACGAGGGTCCGCTCGTCACCGCGCACGCGAACTTCCACGGCCCGTTCGTGCTGCAGCCGGTCATCTCGGGGGCGCTCGGCCTGCCGCCGCACCGCGTGCGCCTCGTCGTGCCCGAGGACATCGGCGGCTCCTTCGGGATCAAGTCGGCGACGTACCCGTACATCGTCCTCATGGCGCTCGCCTCGAAGATCGCCGGGGCGCCGGTGCGCTGGATCGAGGACCGCGTCGAGCACCTGCTCGCCAGCTCGGCGGGCAACGACCGCGAGATGCGCTTCGAGGCGGCCGTCGACGGCGACGGGCGCATCCGCGCGCTGCGCCTGGACCTCATCGACAACGTCGGCGCCTACCTGCGCCCGCCGGAGCCCTCGACGCTGTACCGCTGTTTCGGCAACCTCACCGGCGCCTACGACATCGAGGCCGTCGGCCTGCGCTCCCGCGCCGTCGTCACGAACAAGGCGCCGACCGGCCTGAACCGCGGCTTCGGCGGTCAGCAGCTCTACTTCGGCCTCGAGCGCCTCATCGACACGGTCGCCGCCGAGCTCGGCGAGGACCCGGCCGAGCTGCGGCGGCGCAACTTCGTCGGCCGCGACGCCTTCCCCTACCAGACCGCCACCGGCGGCTCGTACGACAGCGGCGACTACGAGGCGGCGCTCGACCTGATGCTCGAGCGCGCGGGCTACGGCGACCTGCGCGCGCGCCAGCGCGCCGCGCGCGAGCAGGGCCGCCTGCTCGGCGTCGGCATGGCGACGATCGTCGACCCGTCGGGGACGAACCTCGGCTACGTGAGCGTCGCGACGCCGGCCGAGACGCGCTTCGCCGGCCACCAGAAGTCGGGCTCGACCGAGCACGTGCGCGTCAGCGTCGACATGGCCGGCGGCGTGACCGCGATGCTGGGCACGACGCCCCAGGGCCAGGGGCACCGCACCGTCGCGCGCCAGGTCGTCGCCGAGCGCCTCGGCCTGCCGCTCGAGCGCGTGCGCGCGGTCGTCGAGATGGACACCGCGACGACGCCGTGGACCGTCTCGTCCGGCAGCTACTCCAGCCGCTTCGCGCCGCTGACGACGAGCGCGCTGGCCGAGGCCGCCGACCAGATCGCCGCGACCATCCGCGCCGCCGCCGGCGTCCTGCTCGACGTCGAGGCCGACACGCTCCAGCTCGCCGACGGCCACGTGCGGGTGACCGACGACCCCGAGCGCGCCGTCCCGTTCCGCCACGCGGCCGGCCTCGTGCACTGGGATCCCGGGTCGCTGCCGCCCGGCGTCGCGCCGCGCCTGTACGCGGAGGTCGCCTTCGCGCCGCCCGAGTCGCGCCACGCCGGCCGCGACGACAGGATCAACTCCTCGATCGCCTACGGCTTCGTGGCCGACCTCGTCGTCGTCGACGTCGACCCCGACACGCTCGAGATCACCGTCGAGTCCGTCACCTCGGTGCACGACTCCGGGACGATCCTCAACCCGCTGCTCTACGACGGGCAGACGATCGGCTCGATCGCCCACGCGCTCGGCGGGGCGACGCTCGAGGAGATGCGCTACGGCCCGGACGGCCAGATGACCGCGGCGTCGTTCATGGACTACCTGTGCCCGACGGCGCCCGAGATGCAGTTCGACCTGCGCCTCGGCCACCTCGAGACGCCGTCGCCGCGCACGCACCTCGGCGCCAAGGGCGGCGGCGAGGGCAGCACCATGAGCATCCCCGTCGCCATCGCCAACGCGGTGACGGACGCCCTGGCGCCGCTCGGCGTGACGATCGACCGCCTTCCCGTGCACGGGTCCGTCCTGCACGAGCTGCTCGAGAACCGAACCGAAAGGACAGACACGACATGGCCCTGACCGGAGGCGACGTCCTCTTCTCCCGCGAGCACGACGGCCACGTGGCCGTCCTGACGATCTCGCGCCCGGACAAGATGAACACGATCACGTGGGAGATGCGCGGGAAGGTCGAGGACCACTTCAAGGTCATCGACCGCGACGACGACATCCAGGTCGTCGTCATCCGCG
>JAXDHC010000633.1:0-7291 GCA_034664705.1 Solirubrobacteraceae bacterium | reverse complement strand
CAGCGACCGAAGCAGCCGGTGTTTGCGGGCATACGACGCACATCCGGTGTGGACGGAGCCCTCGGAGTCTGTCAGCCACGCCGGTCGGCTCCGCGGGCGCTGAGGCGATCCGTCAAGCGTCGAACGGCGTCGAAGGCCTCGGGATCGGTGGCGATCCGCTGGGCCGTGCGCTTGCAGGCGTGCATCACGGTCGTGTGGTTGCGCCCGCCGAACCGGACACCGATGGCCGGCAGGGTCTCGGCCGTGTGCTCGCGCGCGAGGTACATCGCGACCTGCCTCGGCCAGGCCAGCGCGGGCCGGCGGTTGTGCGAGAGCAACTCCTCGCGCGTGAGACCGAAGGCCTCGGCCGTGAGCTCCTGGATGCGCTCGATGGTCGGCGGGGCGCTCGTCCCGGGCGCGGGCGTGCCGGGCGGGTACAGGTCGTCGAGGACCTCGGCGGCGAGTGCGCGGTCGACGGGCTGGCCGGTGAGCGAGGCGAAGGCCACGACGCGGATGAGCGCGCCCTCGAGCGTGCGGATGTTGGTCGGCACGCGCTCGGCGATGAGCGTCAGGGCGTCGTCGTTGACCCGGATGCCGTCGTGGTGGGCGCGCTTGCGCAGCACGGTGAGACGCGTCGAGAGGTCGGGCGGGCTGATCGCGGTGACGAGCCCGGACTCGAAGCGCTCGCGCAGGCGGTCCTCGAGCGCCTCGAGGTCGCGCGGCAGGCGGTCGGACGTGAGGACGAGCTGGCTGCCGGCCTCGTAGAGCGCGTTGAAGGTGTGGAAGAACTCCTCCTCGGTCTTGACCTTGGAGGCGAGGAACTGGACGTCGTCGATGAGGAGAACGTCGTTGTGGCGGAAGCGGCCCTTGAAGCGGTCGATCGAACCGCCGCTGAGCGCCGCGACGAATTGGTTCGTGAAGGTCTCGACCGTCGTGTAGCGGACCGTCAGCCCGCCGCCGGACGCCAGGATGTAGTTCCCGATCGAGTGGAGCAGGTGCGTCTTGCCGACGCCCGGCGGGCCGTAGACGAAGAGCGGGTTGTACGCCTGGCCGGGGAGCTCCGCGACCGAGAGGGCGGCGGCATGCGCGAACCGGTTCGCGTCGCCGATGACGAACTGCTCGAAGCTGTACTTCGGGTTGAGCGTCGCGATGGCGTCGTCGTCCGGCTTCGCCGGTGCGCCGGCGGGCGTCTGGCGCGCGGGGCGCCGCGTGGCGGCCGGCCCCTCCTCGCCCGGGCGCACCTGCACCGCGGCGTCGGGCCCGAGGACGGCGACGGCGCTCTGCTGCAGGACACGGGCGAACCGGTCGGCGACCCAGCTGCGCAGTTCGCGGGGCGCCTCGACGACGACCGTGTGGCCCTCGAGCGCGACGGGGCGCAGCGGCGCCAGCCAGATCTCGTACATGTCCGCCGAGACCGCCCGCCGGAGCTCGACCTCAATGCGGCTCCATATCCGGTCGGGGTCGTCGGTGGTCACGGCAGGGGAACGGCTGGCTGCCTCGGATGAGGAAGCCGGCGGTACGCGAATCGAGAGGGGCCGCCGAGGCGGCCGGAGCGGCGACTATATCAACGGGAATCGGGCCCGCCGGGGCGTTCCGGAGACCCTGAGAGGGGCACGTCGCAAATCGCGCGAAATTCCGTCCGGCGCGTTGTGCACACGCGTGTGCACGGGATGTTGACGGGGGTGCGCCTCGCGCGTCGCGCTAGACTTGCCCGCCGTCTCCGACCCCGGACGCATGCCATGAAGCGCACCTACCAGCCCAAGAAGCGCAAGCGCGCCCGCACCCACGGCTTTCGTGCCCGGATGAGCACGCGCGCCGGCCGCGTGACGCTGAAGCGCCGCCGCGCGAAGGGTCGCGAGCGACTGACTCCCTGACGTGGAGGACGCTCCGCGCCCCGCCGCTCCGCGCGGCCGCCCGAAGCGCGGACGTCTCTCCCGTAGCGCCGAGTTCGAGCGCGTCTACCGCCAGGGGCGCTCGGTCGGCAACCGGTTCCTCGTCCTGTACGCCTTCCCGCGCGGTGACGGGGACCCCGGCGGCGACGCGCAGCGGCTGGGACTCTCGGTCTCTCGCAAGGTCGGCGGTGCCGTCGACCGCAACCGCGTGAAGCGCCTGCTGCGCGAGGCGTTCGCCGGTGAGGCCGAGCGCCTGCCCGCCGATCACGACGTCGTGATCGTGGCCCGGCCCGATGCGCGCGAGCTCGCCGAGCGCGAGGGCCTCGAGGGCATGCGCCGCGAACTGGCCGAGCTCGTCGGACGCGCGGTGTCCGAGGGCGACCGGCGATGAGCGCGCTCGCGCGGCGCCTCGCGATCGCCCCGATCATCCTCTACCAGCGCTTCATCTCGCCGGCGTTCCCGCGCCGGTGCAAGTACGAGCCCACCTGCTCGCTGTACGCGGTGCAGGCGATCCGTCGCTTCGGCATACTCCGCGGGCTGGTGCTGGCGGCATGGCGCCTGCTGCGCTGCAACCCGTTCAGCCACGGTGGCTTCGATCCGGTCGATGCCCAGCGCCTGTTCCGCCCGCGCGCCGCGCCTTCCCGTCCTCCGCATCCCCACGCCTGAATCGTGCTTCCGATCGCCAACGTCCTCCAGCCGCTCATCGACGTCTTCGAGAGCGTCCTCATCTTCTTCCACGACTCCGTGGGATTCAGCTGGGGACTCTCGATCATCGCCCTGACGATCGTCGTGCGCGCGGCCCTCGTGCCGCTCACGCTCAAGCAGTTCAAGTCGATGCAGGCGATGCAGCGGCTCGCGCCGGACATCAAGGCGCTGCAGGCGAAGTACAAGGACGACCGCCAGCGCCTCCAGCAGGAGACGATGAAGTTCTACCAGGAGAACAAGGTCAATCCGTTCTCCTCGTGCCTCCCGCTGATCATGCAGATGCCGGTCTTCATCTCGCTCTTCTACATGCTGAGAAAGGACCTACGGCACGACATCTGCCCGGTGATCAACCCGCCCGGGATCGCGAACCCGAAGCCGTGCGGCTCGACGGACGCGTCGCAGTTCTTCTTCATCCCCGACATCACCGACAAGGCGACCGGCGGGGTGCTCATCACGCTGCTCGTCCTGTACGTCGGGTCGCAGCTCGTCTCGAGCATCTTCATGACGACGACGGCCGATCGCAATCAGCGCATGATCATGATCGGCCTGCCGTTCCTCTTCGTGCCGTTCATCCAGAGCTTCCCGGCCGGCCTGCTCGTCTACTGGATCACGACGAACCTGTGGACCGTCGGGCAGGGCGTCCTCGTGCGCAAGACCATGGGCCCGATGCCGGCGCGAGCCGGCGCGGCCGCGGGCGGCGATGCCCCCCGAGGCGGTGACGGGCCGCGGCCCGAGGCAGCGGCGCCTGAGCGACGACGCGGCGACGACGACGGCGATGCGAACGGCGAGACCGTCGCGGCGCCCACGCGAGCGGTCGCGCCGCCGCCCCCGCCGCGCAAGAAGAAGAAGCGGTCCGGACGGAGGCGATGATGGCGGAGGAACGGGAGACCCACGAGCTCGTCGAGGATCTGCTCGAGCGCGTCGTGGCGGCCCTTGGGCTGGCGGCCTCGGTCGAGGTCATCACCGACGGCGAGACCGTCACCGGGACGCTGCACGGCACCGATCTCGGCCTGTTCAACGGCCGCCATGGCCAGACGAACGAGGCCGTGCAGCACCTCGCCTACCGGATCGCCATCCACCGTGGCGAGGGCGACCGCAAGCGGATCGTGATCGACGCCGAGGGCTACCGGGCCCGTCGCGAGGAGGCGCTCCATCGCCAGGCCGACCAGGCTGCGGATGACGCCCTGAGCGGCAAGCGCCCCGTCGCGCTCGATGCGATGACGGCGAGCGAGCGCAAGCTCGTGCACGAGTACCTCCGCGATCGCGGCGACGTCGAGACGTACTCCGAGGGCGAGGAGCCGGACCGGCACCTCGTCGTCGCCCCGCTGAGCAGCTGACCTGCCGGCGTCCGCCTTGTGCGGACGTTTCACGTTTTACGCGTCGCGGAGTGTGTTCCTCGACGGTCACCCGGGCGTTGCGTGATCCGTCACGGCGGACGGCGTACCGGAGACGGGCGAGTGACCGTGGCAGCGGCGAGCTCGGCCGGCCTCGGCGTCACAGCCGGGCATTGTTATGAAATCGCCCGGAGCGCACGAACTGACCGTCGCCGAGCGCGACCGCTCCCAGCCCGACGTTTCACGTGGAACGGCGCCGCCCGCCGTCCCCTCTACCGTCAGGGCGTGCCCTCAGATCCCGTCCGCGCTCGCCTGGCCGCCCTGGGCGAACGCTTCGCGCTTGGCGCGAGTGCCGTCGAGCGATTCCACACCCTGCTCGCGCTCGTCGCCGACGAGCCGACCGCGATCACGACGGTCCGCGATCCCGCGCAGGGCGTCGACATCCACATCGCCGATTCCCTCGTCGCCCTCGAGCTCGAGGAGGTCCGCCGGGCGCGGCGGATCGCCGACCTCGGCGCCGGCGGTGGCTTTCCCGGCCTCGTCCTGGCCATCGCGCTGCCGGACGCGCACGTCGCGCTCGTGGAGAGCGTGGGGCGCAAGACGGCGTTCCTCGACCGCGCCGCGGCCGAGCTCGCGCTCGACAACGTCGAGGTCGTCAACGGGCGCTCCGAGGACTGGGGCCCGGGCCTGGGCGCGCACGACCTCGTCACCGCGCGCGCGGTCGCGCCGCTCCCCATCGTCGTCGAGTACGCCGCGCCGCTGCTCCAGATGGGCGGCGCCCTCGTGGCCTGGAAGGGGCGGCCCGGTGCGGGGGAGGAGGCCGACGGGGCCGCCGCCGCGGCGACCCTTGGCATGGGCCTGCCGGTCCCGCGCCGCGTTGAGCCGTTCCCAGCGGCGGAGGAGCGGCGCCTCTACCTCAGCCTGAAGGTTGCTTCGACCCCGAACGGATACCCCCGCCGTGCCGGAATGGCCCGCAAACGACCGCTGCGTGCCTCGACCTGAAGGTGAGACTGGTTCGGTGGCGAATCATGGCGTGAGCGCGCGCTGCCGATTCGACCGATGCCGTCGCTAGCGTGGGGATCCGGATGGGCACGATCTACGCGATTGCCAACCAGAAGGGCGGGGTGGGGAAGACCACGACCGCCGTCAACGTGGCGGCCTGCATCGCGGAGGCCGGCTACCGCACGCTGCTCGTGGACATCGACGCCCAGGCGAACGCGACCGTCGGGCTGGGCATCGCCAAGGACCTCGAGCCCAACGTCTACGACGTCCTCTCGGGCGGCGCGACCGCGGACGAGGCCATCGTCGAGACCGCGATCGCGAACCTGAGCCTGCTGCCGTCGCATCCCGATCTGGCCGGCGCCTCGGTCGAGCTCCCGCGTCAGGCGGGCTCGGAGTGGCTGCTGCGCGACGCGCTCGCGCCCGTCCGCGACGGGTTCGCGTTCACGCTGCTCGACTGCCCGCCGTCGCTGGGGCCGCTCACGGTCAACGCGCTGGTGGCCGCCGACCGGGTCATCGTGCCCGTCCAGACCGAGTACTTCGCCCTGGAGGGGCTGGCGGGTCTGCTGGACACGCTGCAGCTCATCCAGCGGGAGCTGAACCCGCGCCTCGCGGTGGCCGGGATGCTCCTCACGATGCACGACGGGCGCACGCGCCTTTCGCGCGACGTCGAGCGCGAGGTCCGCGAGCACTTCCCGTCGCTCGTCTTCGACACGGTGATCCCCCGCAACGTCCGCATCGGCGAGGCGCCGAGCTACGGCCGGCCCGTCATCCACCACGACCCGCACAGCACGGGGGCCGAGGCGTACTTCTCGCTTGCCCGTGAGGTCGCGGCGCGCGGCTGAGGCGATGCCCGCCCGCGGCTCCGGCAGCCCTTGGAGGACCTGTCATGCCTGAACCACAACGCGGCATGGGCCGCGGCCTCGCGGCGATCCTGTCGATCTCGGATGCGGCCGGCCGTGACGAGGCGGAGCTCCGCGAGGTCGCCGTCGACCTGATCCGGCCGAATCCGTCGCAGCCGCGCAAGCGCTTCGACGAGGGGGCGCTCCAGGCGCTCGCCGAGTCGCTGCAGGAGCGCGGCGTCCTGCAGCCGGTGCTCGTCCGCCCGCGGCCCGGGGGCTCGTACGAGCTCGTGGCCGGCGAACGGCGCTGGCGCGCCGCGCAGCTCGCCGGCCTGGAGACGATGCCGGCCCTCGTCCAGGCGCGCGACGACGACGCCTCGCTCGAGGTCGCGCTCATCGAGAACATGGCGCGCGAGGACCTCAACCCGGTGGAGGAGGCCCGGGCGGTCGCCGCACTGGTCGAGGAGCTCGGGCTCACGCGCGAGGAGGTCGGCCGGCGCGTCGGGCGCAGTCGCGTCGCGATCTCCAACCTCCTGCGCCTGCTGGACCTCCCCGACGAGACGCTCGGCCTCGTCGAGGACGGGCAGCTGACCGAGGGCCACGGTCGCGCGCTGCTGCTCGCCGACGACCACGCCGACCGTCGGCGCCTGGCCCGGGCCGCCGTCGACGGCGCGTGGTCGGTCCGCGTCCTGGAGCAGCACGCCCGCGAGGCCAACAGCGGGCCGCGCGCGGCGCGCAAGGGCCGTGCCGCGGTGCATCCCGACCAGGAGGCCGCCGCCGCGGAGATCGCCGACGCCGTCGGCGACGCGCTCGGCACGGAGGTGCGCGTGCGGCCGCGGGGGACCGGCTACAAGGTGGAGATGGCGTTCGAGAGCGTGGACGACGCGCTCGCGCTGGCACGCCGCCTGCGCACCCGCGCCGCGGCGTAGGCACTCGCTACACTGCGAGGCCGCTGAGGGCGATTAGCTCAGTCGGTTAGAGCGCTTCTCTGATAAGGAAGAGGTCCCAGGTTCGAGTCCTGGATCGCCCACCTCACCAAGGTCCCGCCGGCCGGGGCCTTTCCCGGGAATCGGCCATCCGCGCGATGCGGGCGGGGACCTCCCGGCAGCCGATCCCGCTCCCGATTCCGGCGGGGTGCCGTACGCGCGTTCGGGCCCCGGGCACGGTGCCGGGCGGGCGGAGGCGGGTGCATATACTGGATCGGCCCAGGAGCAACCCCAGGGAGCGGTCTGTGCAGGAAATGGTCATCTACGGCGTGAGCTTCGACATGGTCGGCAAGCAGCCGATCGTGCTGCTCAAGACCGTCGACAGCAACAAGTTCCTGCCGATCTGGATCGGGCATCCGGAAGCGGCGGCGATCCTCATGAAGCTCCAGGGCGCCACGACGCCGCGGCCAATGACGCACGACCTGATGGTCGACCTGCTCGGCGAGCTCGAGGTCCGCTGCACCCAGGTCGCGGTGACCGAGCTTCGCGACAACACGTTCTTCGCGTCGATCACGCTGTCGATCAACGGCCGCGACCTCGAGATCGACTCGCGC
>JAXDHC010000632.1:0-9426 GCA_034664705.1 Solirubrobacteraceae bacterium | reverse complement strand
CACGTGGGTCTCGCACAGGCAAGGGTGAAAAGGTGCGGTAAGAGCGCACCGGCGTCGTGGTGACACGGCGGCCAGGCAAACCCCACCCGATGCAAGGCCAAGCAGGACCGTTCGCAGGCTGCCCGCCAAGGTCCAGGTCGGCCGCATGAGATGGATGGCTGCTCACGACAGAATCCGGCTTACCGGCTTGCTACGGAAGACCCCCGCCACGCGGGGGTCTTCTACGTTCGGGGCCGCGCCCTCCCGGCGCCGTCCGGGCGAGGCGGGCGTCGGCGGTGCCTTCCCGGCCTCCGCGCGCCGGTGTCAGCGGTGGTGGTTGACGACCTCGACGTTGTTGGCGTCCGGGTCGCGCACGAACGCGGCGTAGTAGCCGGGGTGGTACTCCGGCCGCTCCCCGGGGGCGCCGTTGTCGGCGTGGCCGGCATCGGTCGCCGCGCGGTGGAAGGCGTCCACCGCCGCGTCGTCGCCGGCGCCGAAGGCGATGTGGAGGTTCTCGGTCGGCTCGCCCGCGACGAGCGAGAAGGACCCGCTCTCGCCGGCGAACTGCGCATGATCGGGTTCGTCGTGGCCCAGGCGCAGCCCCGCGGGCGATGCGATCGTCTCGTAGAACCGCTTCGCCACGCCCACGTCGGCCACGCGGATCCACAGGTGGTCGACGACGCCGCCCCGGCGCGGCGACCCGTGATGCACCGCCTCGACGCTGTTGCGGTCGGGGTCCAGCAGAAACGCGCCGTAGTAGTCGTCGCGGTACTGCGGCCGCGGCCCGGGGGCGCCGTCGTCGGGGTGGCCGGCCGCGACGCCCGCGCGCCAGAAGGCGTCGACGTGCTCGCGCGAGGGCGCGACGAAGGCCACGTGCAGGCGGCGCGTCGGCGGGGTGCCCTCGTCGGCGGCGGTGAGCGAGAAGTCGGCCCACTCGACGAAGGTGTCGTCGGCGTGGGTGCTCTCGATGCCGAGGGTCCGGAGGACCGTGTCGTAGAAGCGCGCGGAGGCTTCGCGGTCGGACACGCGGATCGTCACGTGGTCGAACACGCCGGGGACTACACCAGACGCGGCGGCGGGGCGCATGGGACCGCGCTCCGGGCTGCGAGGGTCGTGGCATCAACCATCTAGCCTTCGCGCGATGCGCTTCGGGATGTTCTACGAGCATCAGCTCCCGCGGCCCTGGGGCGATGACGGCGAGCACCGGCTGCTCAAGGACGCGCTGGAGCAGATCGAGATCGCCGATCGCGTCGGCTTCGACGTCGTCTGGGAGGTGGAGCACCACTTCCTCGAGGAGTACTCGCACTCGAGCGCCTCGGACGTCTTCCTCGCCGCGGCCTCGCAGCGCACCAGCCGCATCCGCCTCGGGCTCGGCATCCTGCCCCTGCCGCCGGGCTACCAGCACCCGGCGCGCGTGGCCGAGACGGTCTCCACGCTCGACCTCGTGTCCGACGGCCGCGTCGAGTTCGGCACGGGCGAGACGTCCAGCGGCGCGGAGCTCGAGGGCTTCGGCGTCGACCGCGACACGAAGCGCGAGCAGTGGGAGGAGGCGCTTCAGGTCGTCACCCGGATGATGGTCGAGGAGCCGTTCGCCGGCGTGGAGGGCCGGTTCGTCTCGATGCCGCAGCGCAACGTGATCCCCAAGCCGCTGCAGAAGCCGCACCCGCCGCTCTGGGTGGCGTGCTCGCGCCGCGAGACGATCCGCCTCGCCGCCGAGAAGGGCGTCGGCGCGCTGAGCTTCTCGTTCGTCGAGCCCGAGGAGGCCGCCGAGTGGGTCGCCGAGTACCGCGCGATCATCGCCTCCGACCGCTGCGTACCCGCGGGCTTCGCGGTGAACCCGCGCGTGGCCGTCGTGCTGCCGATGATGTGCCATCCCGACGAGGCCGAGGCGATCGAGCGCGGCATCGACGGCGCCCACTTCTTCGGCTACTCGCTCGCGCACTACTACGTCTTCGGCGACCACCGCCCCGGCCGCACGAACGTCTACGACGAGTTCCTGCGCCGCCGCGACGAGGTCGGCTTCGCGCGCAGCGTCATCACTCCCGACGACGGGCCACTCGGCGTGCGGGTCCTGCAGCACGGGCTCGGCTCGATGCGCGGCGCGATCGGGACGCCCGAGCAGGTCCGCGACCTGTGCCGCCGCTACGAGGCGGCCGGCGTCGACCAGGTCATCTTCGTCCTGCAGGCCGGGCGCAACCGCCACGCGCACATCTGCGAGTCGCTCGAGCTGTTCGGCGCCGAGGTGCTGCCCGAGTTCGCGGCGAACGCCGACGCGGTCGACGCCGCCCGCGACGCGGAGCTCGCCGGCGCGATCGAGGCCGCGCTCCGGCGCCGCGAGCCGCCACGCGTCGCCGAGCACGGGGTCACGATCGAGCCGCTCGCGTCCGGCCCACCGGCGGCGGCCGCGCCGGGGAGCAGCCGGCTCCGCGCGCGCCTCGACGCGCTCCGGCGCGCCGTCCACGACGGCGGTGAGCACGCGTTCCAGGCGTTCGTGCGCCGGTCCGACGACCGGCGCCTCGAGCGCACGGCCGGGGCCGATCGCGGCCTGCGGATGGTCTTCTCGGCGATGGCGGAGGCCTACGAGCCCGAGCAGGCGAACGGCTTCGCCGGCGAGCTGCAGTACGACCTCGCGCGCAGCGACGGGCGCGTCGTCCACTGGACGGTGCGGCTCGACCACGATCACGCGACCGTCCGGCCCGGCCCGGCGACCGACCCGGCGCTGACGCTCAAGCTGACCGTCGCCGACTTCGTGCGCATGGCCGCGCGCGACCTCGACGCGGGCAAGGCGCTGCTCACCGGACGCCTCGACCTCGAGGGCGACTTCGCGCTCGCCCAGCGACTCGGCGAGATGTTCGGCCAGCCGGCGGCGCTCTAGATGGCGCGCCGGTGATCGACGCCGCGTCGGTCGAGGCCGTCGGCGCGGCGCGGCGCGCGGACGGCTCGGTGCGCCCGCTGGCCGACGGTTACGCGTTCGCCGCGGTGCCGTCGACGGTCCAGCGGCTGCTCCTCGGCGGCGACGGCGGCCTGCCGCGCGCCGCGCTGGGAGACGCGCCGCCCGTCGCCGAGCGCGTCGTCCTCGTCCTCCTCGACGCCTTCGGCTGGTGCTTCTTCGAACGGCACGCCGACCGTCATCCGCTGCTGCGCCGGATCCTCGACGAGGGCGCCGTCGCGAAGCTCACGACGCAGTTCCCCTCGACCACCGCCGCGCACGTGACCACGGTGCACACCGGGCGGCCCGTCGCCGAGCACGGCCTCTACGAGTGGAACATCTACGAGCCGCGGCTGGACACGATGGTCACGCCGCTGCTGTGCTCGTTCGCGGGGGACCGGGAGCGCGACACGCTGCGCGCCGCCGGCGCCGACCTGGGCGACCTGTACCCGCGCGGCACGCTGTATCGGCGGCTCGCCGCGGGCGGCGTGCGCTGCCACGCCTTCCAGCCCTCGTCCTTCACGCCGTCGACGTACGACGGCGTGCTCCTCGACGGCGCGACGATCCATCCGCACGACAGCCTCGCCGAGGGCCTCGCGGCGTGCGCGACGACGATCGCCGCCGATCGCGGCCCCGTGTACGCGTACGTCTATGCCGACACGCTCGACGCCGTCGGCCATCAGCACGGGCCGTCCTCGAGCGCCTTCGATGAGGAGGCGGTGCGCTGCCTGGACGCGATCGGCGCGGCGCTCGACGCCCTGCCGGCCGGCACGCTCGTGCTCCTGGTCGCCGACCATGGCCAGGTCGACGTCGACCCGGCCCGCACGCTCTACGTCAACGAGCTCTGGCCCGAGATCGGCGGGCACCTGCGCCAGGGCGCACGCGGGCGTCCGCTTGCGCCCGCGGGGTCGGCGCGCGACCTGTTCCTGCACGCCGCGCCGGGCGCGCGCGACGACCTCGTCGCGGAGCTCGCGCGGCGGCTGGGCGACCGCGCGGAGGTCCACGCGACGGCGGACCTCGTCGCCGAGGGGCTGTTCGGCTCCACGGCGCCCGGGCCGCGGCTGCGCGACCGGGTGGGCGACGTGTGCGTGCTGCCGGGGCCGGGGGAGACCGTCTGGTGGCGCGAGCCGGGGCGCTTCGAGATGCGCTTCCGCGGCCACCACGGCGGGCTCGCCGCCGCGGAGGCCGAGACGCTCGTGGCCTCGCTGGTGATCGCCTAGCGCGAGCGCGGCGCGGCGCGCTACGACCCGGCCGAGAAGAGGCCGACCTCGGTCTTCTCGGCGGTGGGCGGCGTGCCGGCGTGCAGCGAGGCCATGGCGGCGCCGCCGAGGAGCAGCAGCGAGGTGACGAGGACGGCCGCCTGGCGCGCGAGGCGGCGGCGCCGGGCGCGGTGCGCGGCCTCGAGCCACGGGGTCGTACGGCCGGGCACGCGCTCCGGCTCGGGGGCGTCATCGCCGAAGGATGGCCCGGCGCCGGCGCGCAGGCCGGCGGCGACGTCCACGAGCGCCTGCACCGTCTCGAGGGCCTCTTCGAGCTCGTCGCCGCAGTCGTCCCGGGACGCCCAGAGGTCGTTCAGGCGCGCGCAGGCGTCCCAGGGGACCGCGCCCTCGTCGGCGAGCGACGCGATGAGCTGCATGCGGTCCACCGGCGCGACCCCCCGCCCGGTGACGATCTCCTCGAGGGCATGCGCCGCCGCGCGGAGAAGACGATCGGCCGCCGCCGCGCTGCGTCCCTCGGCGGCCAGCGCCGCGCTCTCGGCGAGGTGCTCGCGGGCCTTCAGGCGATGGTTGACGGTGCGCGGCGCGAACATGACACAGGGGTCTCCCCGGCGGGCGGCCGCGTCAACCGCAGGCCCCGGCGAGGCGGCGGAGCCGGACAACGGATCCTCACCGGACTTGTCCCGAGCGCCTCCAGATGCGAACATGCGTTCGTGTCGTCGATCGTCTGCGTGATGCTTCCGCGCTTCGAGCTCGCTGTTGCGGCGGGCCGCCGCGAGGCCCTGCTCGAGGGGCCCGCCGCGCTCGCGCCCGAGCCCGGCCGCGAGCAGCTCGTGGGCGAGGTCTCGCGCGCGGCGGAGGCGTTCGGGATCCATCCTGGCATGCGCCTCGGCGAGGCGCTCGCACGCTGCCCGCGACTGGCGCTCGTGCCGCCCGACCCGGTCGGGGTGGCGGACGAGTGGGAGCGGGTCGTCGTCGCGCTCGAGGGCATCGGCGCGGCCGTCGAGGACGACCGGCCGGGGGTGGCCTGCTTCGACGCGCGCGGGCTGCGGCGCCTGCACGGCGGGTCGCTCGACGGAGTCGTGAGCGCCGTGCGCGCGGCGCTGCGCCGTCCCGCCCGGATCGGCGCGGGGCCGTCGCGCTTCTGCGCGCTGGCGGCCGCCGCGCGGGCGCGCCCGCGGCGCGCGGCGATCATGGCGCGGCCCGGCGAGCTGGCGGGCGAGCCGGTCGCCCTGCTGCGCCACCGCGAGCGGACCGCGGCCCGGCCCGAGGCGCTCGAGCGCCTCGGCGTGCGCACCCTCGGCGAGCTCGCGGCGCTTCCGCGGGCGGCGCTGTCGGACCGCTTCGGCCCGGCCGGCCTGATCGCGCACGACCTGGCCCATGGTCGTGACACGCCCCTCGTCCCGCGCCGGGCGACGGAGGCGCTCGAGGAGACGCTCGAGCTCGAGGAGTCCGCCTCGGGCGCGCAGCTGGAGCGCGGGCTGGCGCTGCTGATCGACCGCCTGCTCGCCCGCCGCGAGCGCGACGGGCGCACGCTGCGCGCGGTCGTGCTGAGCGCCGCGCTCGTCGAGGGCGGCACGTGGCGCGAGCGCGTCGTCTTCCGCGAGCCGCTCGCCGATCCGGCGCGGATGGGGCTGGTCCTCGCCCAGCGCCTCGCGGTGCTGCCCGCGCCCGCCGAGGCGCTGCGGCTGGCCGTCGAGCGCTTCGGCGCGCCGCACCCGGGCGAGCGCGCGCTCTTCGACGACGGCGCCGCGCAGCGCCGGGCGCGCCTGCGCGAGGCGATCCGCCAGGTGCGTGCCGTGGCCGGGCCGGAGGGCGCGCTGCGCGTGCTCACCGTCGACCCGGACTCGCGCGTGCCCGAGCGCCGCGCGGTGCTCACGCCGTTCGAGCTGTGAGCCCCGGCGCCCGGCGTCTCGCCGTGCCGCAGCCGGCCGCCGTCCTCACGGGCCCGGGTGGTCGCCCGCTCGCCGTCGATCGTCACGAGGTCGTCGCGGTGCGCGAGTCCTGGCTCATCGAGGACCGGTGGTGGACCGACCGGCCGCTGCGTCGTCGCTACTGGGAGGTCGTCACCGTCGACGGGCGCGACCTCGTCGTGTTCCGCGAGCTTCAGGACGGACAGTGGTACCGCCACCGCTGAATCGGCGCACTCTTGGTGCAATCGACGTCTTGTCCCGTGTTGCCGGCGGCTCGATCGTGGCGGCATGCGCAGCGCCCGAGGCCAGGGAACCGTCGAGTACCTCGCCGTCGTGCTGCTCGTCGCGCTCGTCGCCGGCGGCGGGACCGCCGTGGCGGCCCGCGGCGACGGCCCGGGCATCGCCACCGCGGTGCCGCGTCAGCTCATCCGCGCGCTGTGCATCGTGCGCGGCGGCGACTGCGACCGCGACCGCGCGGCCTGTCCGGTCCGCTCGCAGACGACGCGCGCCGGCGCGACGGTCACGATCGCGTTCGTCAGGCTCGGCCGCCACCACCTGCTCCTGCGCGAGCAGCGCTCGGACGGCACCGTCGCGCTCACGCTCGTCGAGGAGCGCTCGGGCGGCGTCGACGTCGGCACGGGCGCGCGCGCCGCGCTGCGGCTCGGCCGGTCGCGGGTCGCCGTCGGCGGCGAGGTCCGCGCCGCCGCGCTGATCCGGACGGGCAGCGGCAGCACGTGGATCGCGCGGGACGCCGCGGCGGAGGCGCTCGAGCGGCGGCTGGTGACGCACTTCGCGGCCGCGCCGGCCAAGGACCTCGTGCCCGGGTTCCTCGCGCGGCGGGTGCTGCCGGCGCTGCCCGCGCCGGCCGAGACGTTCGGCGATCGCGGCGTCGAGCTCACCGGCGCGGCCGCGCTGTCACGCGGCGGCGGCTCGCTGGTCGCCGGCGTGTCGGCGGGCGACGTCGCCGGGGTCCGCGTCGACCGGTCCACCGGACGGCGCACGCTCTACCTGCGCGGCGGCGCCGGGATCGACGCGTCGGCCTCGATCGGCCCGGCCGGCGCGGAGGGGTCGGCGGGGTCGGACACCGAGTACGCCCTGACCATCGAGCGCGACGGGCGGCCCGTCGACCTCGCCATCGTCACCACGGGTGCGCTCGGCGCGTCGGTGGACGTCCCGCCGCGGCTGCAGCCGATCGCCGGGATGCTCGACGTCCCGACGGGCGGCCGCCGCGCATGGGTCGTCGAGCGCCATCTGGACCTCACCGACGGCGACAGCCTGGCCGTCGCCGGCGAGCTCCTCGCCGGGCTGCGGGCCCCGCGCCCGCGGCTCGGCGAGCCGCTCCGCGTGCCGCCTGCGCTGCAGCGGCGCCTGGACGAGCGCGCGGTCATCGACGCGCGCACCTACACCCTGGCCGGCAGTGAGTACGGCGGCGACCTCGACGCGCGCGTGGGCGGCGTCGGGGCCGGCGTCGACGTCGCGGCCGGAACCGAGTCGGCCCAGCTGGTCGCGGCGATGACTCGCGGCATCGACGGCCAGTGGCGCCGACGCGACGACTGCCTGAAGGAGGCACGGACATGAAGATCACCACGGCGCCGGCGTTCGCCGGCTTCCCCGCCGAGGGCCTCGCCTTCCTGGCGGGCCTGCGCGAGGACAACAGCAAGGCGTTCTTCGACGCCCACCGGCCCGCGTACGAGGGGGCGCTGCTGGCGCCCGCCAGGGCGTTCGTGGTCGCGCTCGCCGACGAGCTGCGCACGCGCGTCTCGCCCGCCATCCGGGCCGAGCCGCACGTCAACGGCTCGATCCTGCGCATCAACCGCGACATCCGCTTCAACGTGGACAAGCGGCCCTACAAGACCTACCTCGACATGGTGGTCTGGGCGGGCGAGGGCCACAGCCGCGAGCGCCCCGGCTTCTTCGTGCGGCTGGAGCCCGAGGGCGTCACGCTCAGCGCGGGCATCCATCGGTTCGAGCGCCCGGCGTCGACGCGTATCGCGCCGCCGTCCTCGACGAGGAGGCGGGCCCGGCGCTCGAGGACGCGATCGCCCGCGGCACCGCCCGCCGTGGCGTCTCGATCGAGCCCTCGGACTGGGTGCGGGCTCCGCGCGGCTTCGACGCCGACCACCCGCGCGTGAGGCTGCTGATGTACGGCGGCCTGTACGCGGAGGGCCGCTGGGACCTGCCGCGCGTGACCGCCCGGCCCGCGTTCGTGCGATGGGCGGCCACGCGCCTGGAGGGCATGGCGCCGGTGGAGCGATGGCTGACGGCGGTCCTCGATGGCGAGCTGTGACCGGCGGCCCGCCCCGTGTCCGGCCGGGGCCGCCCGGGACGGCCGCTGGTCGGTCGCCGCCGGTCGCGCGCGGGCTCCATCGTCCGCCCCACGTGCGAACATGTGTTCGCGTGACCTACGTCGAGCTCCACAGCCATTCCGCCTTCTCGTTCCTCGACGGGACGTCGCAGCCCGAGGAGCTCGTGGCGGCCGCGCTGGAGCGCGGGCACACCGCCTTGGCGCTGACCGACCACGACACGGTCTCGGGCTCGATGGAGTTCGCGCAGGCGGCGCGGGCGCTCGGCCTGCGCGCCATCCACGGCGCCGAGATCACGCTGTCGGACGGCCGCCACGTCACGCTCCTGGTCCGCGATGCGATCGGGTGGGCGAACCTCTGCCGGCTCCTCACGCGCGCGCACGCGCACACGCGCGACCACCCCACCCGGCGCATCCTCGGCACGCCGGCGGTCGGGCTCGACGATCTCGAGACCCATGCCGCGGGGCTCGTGTGCCTCAGCGGCTGCGCGCGCCACGGCGTACGCGACGAGCCGACGATGCGCCGCCTGCTGCGGATCTTCGGGCGCGACGGGTTCCGCGTGGAGCTGCAGCGCCCGTTCCACCGCCACGACCGGACGCTCAACCGCGCGCTGGCGTCGCTCGCCGAGCGGCTGGGCGTCCCGTGCGTCGCCACCGGGGACCCGCACGCGCACACGCTGGAGCGCGCGCGGCTGCAGGACGCGTTCGTCGCGCTGCGCGAGCACGCCACCCTCGACGCCTCCGAGCCCGTGCGCCGCGGCAACCACTCCCACGTCCTCACGACGCCGCAGGCGATGGCCGCCCGCTTCGCCGACCACCCCGACGCGGTGGCGGAGACCGAGCGGCTGGCCGACACGCTGCGCTTCGACCTCACGCAGGACCTCGGCTACCGCTACCCCGGCGCGGAGGACGCCGAGGCCGACGGATCGCTCGCGCGCGTGTGCGCCGAGCGCTTCGCGGTGCGCTATCCGCCAGGGCATCCGCTGCGGGCCGAGGCCGCGCCCCGGCTCGAGGATGAGCTGCGCCTCATCGCCGGCCTGGGCCTCTCGGGGTTCTTCCTGCTGCACCGCGACCTGCTCGAGCTCG
>JAXDHC010000631.1:0-3051 GCA_034664705.1 Solirubrobacteraceae bacterium | reverse complement strand
CGCTGAGCGACTACACCGAGCTCGGCGCCGGCTTCAAGATCGCGATGCGCGACCTCGAGATCCGCGGCGCCGGCAACCTGCTCGGCGACGAGCAGTCCGGGCACGTCGCGGCGCTCGGCTTCGAGCTGTACATGAGCATGCTCGACGAGGCGGTCCGCGCGCGCGAGGCCGAGGGCGGGGAGGAGGACGAGCGCGAGCCCGTGCGCCTCGACGTCAACGTCGACGCGTACGTGCCGGCCGACTACATCCCGTACGAGCAGGCGAAGATCGACGTCCACCGGCGCATCGCCGGCGCCCGCGAGGTCTCCGAGCTCGGCGTCCTGCGCGAGGAGCTCGAGGATCGCTTCGGCCCGGTCCCGCAGCCGCTCGACAACCTGATCTCCCTGCAGCAGGCGCGCATCAAGCTCGGCGAGGCGGGCGCCCGCGTGGTCTCCTTCCGCGCCGGCCGGCTGGCCGTCACGCCGATCGACCTCGACGTCGAGCGCGCCCGGCGCCTCAAGGAGGCGATCCCCGAATCGCTCTACGAGCCGGGCAAGGCGCAGCTCAGCGTGCGCGTCCCCGATGACCCGGAGGCGCGGTTTCCCGCAGTCGTCCATGCGGCGAATGCCCTGCTTGCAGTGACACGAGAGGCCGCATGAGCCGCTACGCTGGATCGGAGTCCACAACCCAGGGTTCACCTATGTCTTCGAAGTTCCGGAAGTTCCGCTTCTTGGCGCTGAGCGCCTTTTTTGTTGCCCCGGTCCTCGCGCTGAGCGCGTGCGGGAGCGACGTGCCCGGCAACAGCGTCGCCCGCGTGGGCGACCAGTCGATCAAGCGCGCGACGTTCGATCACTGGATGCAGATCGCGGCGGTCTCGCAGGCCGGCCAGGCCAACCCCGCGGCGACGAGCGCGCCCAAGGCGCAGATCCCCGACGCGCCCGCGTTCACGAAGTGCGTGGCCACGAAGAAGGCGTCCGCGGCCAAGCCCGCCAAGGGCCAGCCCGAGCCGACCGCCGCGCAGCTCAAGAGCCAGTGCAAGCAGGAGTACGACACCCTGAAGAACCAGGTGCTCGAGTTCCTGATCCGCTCGACGTGGCTCGACAACGAGGCCGGGACGCAAAAGGTCAAGGTCGCCGACAGCGAGGTCCAGAAGCAGATCGACCAGGCCAAGAAGCAGGCGTTCCAGAACCCCGGCGACTACGAGAAGTTCCTGCAGCGCTCGGGTCTCACGGAGGCCGACGTCTTCTTCCAGCAGCGTGGCCAGCTGCTCGAGCAGAAGATCACCCAGAAGGTGACCAAGGGCAAGGACAAGGTCACCGACCAGCAGATCCAGCAGTACTACGAGAAGAACAAGGCGAAGTTCTCCCAGCCCGAGCGGCGCGACCTGCGGATCGTCCTGACGAAGACCGCCGCCCGTGCGGCGCAGGCCAAGAGCGCGCTCGACTCCGGCCAGTCCTGGAGCAGCGTCGCCAAGCGGTTCTCCGTCGACCAGGCCTCCAAGAGCCAGGGCGGCAAGCTCGCCGGCGTCGCGAAGGGCCAGCAGGAGAAGGCCCTCGACGACGCGATCTTCAAGGCCCGGCGCGGCAAGATCGCCGGCCCCGTGAAGACCCAGTTCGGCTACTACGTCCTGCAGGTCACGAAGGTCACGGCCGCCAAGCAGCAGTCGCTCGAGCAGTCCAAGGCGTCGATCAAGCAGATCCTCGCCAGCGACAACCAGCGCAAGGCGCTCGACACGTTCGGCAAGGACTACCGCAAGAAGTGGAAGGAAGAGACGAAGTGCCGCAAGGACTTCGTCACGCAGGACTGCCAGAACGCGCCGAAGAACCAGACGAACACGGCGACGACGCAGCAGACGGCGCCGCAGCAGGGCACCACGACGCAGCCGTAGCGCAGGCGCCGGGCCGCCGGCCGCCCCCGTGGCGGCCGGGCGATCCCTGAAGCGTTGACCGGTCTGGGCACTTCCACCAAATGTCCAGATCTGACCGCGCCATCTTGAGCGCATTCCCAGGACGTCGATACCGGCGTCCATGAGGAGAGCTCGGAGGATCCTGTCGAGTGCTGTACTCGTGACGCTCACGATCAGCACCGTGTCGATGACCGCGACCGCCGCCGTGCGCGGTGGCGGCAACAACGGGGGCGGCAGCTGGAACGATCACCGCACCCCCCAGCCCGCGCCTGCGCCGGCCCCGGCGCCCGCACCGGCGAAGCCCGCCGCGCCCGCGCCCGCGCCCGCGCCGTCGCCGACCTCGGGCGCCGCCACGCCGGCGGCTCCCGCGGCGCCGGCCGTGCCCGGCGCGTCCGCGTCGCCGGCCGTCCCGGCGGTCCCCGCCGCGTCCACCGGCGCGGCGACGCCCTCGGCGCCGGCCACCCCGTCGGCTCCGGCGGCCGGCCTCCCCGCGTGGCTGAACAAGCTGCTCACGGCCGTGAAGTCCGCCATCGCGTCCGCGTCCGGCCAGCGTGCGGGCAGCGCGCCCGACACGGGCGCCCCCACGACGACGCCCACGGCGACCCCGGCGACGGGCGTCACGCCCGGCGCCTCCGTTCCCGGCGTCGGCGCCGTGCCGCCGGCCGGATCGGTCCCGCCGGCGACGGCGCCGGTGCTCGGCCAGACGATGGCCGTCGCGCCCGCCCAGGGCGCCGTCCAGGTGCGCGTGCCCGGCTCGTCGTCGTTCGTGGCGCTCGGCGCCGCGGGCTCGATCCCGCCCGGCTCCGTGGTGGATGCGCGCGCCGGCAGCGTCGTGCTGAGCTCCGCCGTCGACGCGGCCGGGACCACCCAGACCGTGAAGTTGTGGGGCGCGGTGTTCCAGGTGCGCCAGTCCGCCGCCGCGCGCGGCATGACCGACCTCGTCGTCCGCGACCGCCCGCAGGGCTGCCACGCCGGCGCGGGCGCGCGCGCCGCCTCGGTGACCGCCGGGCGCAAGGCGTCGGGCGGCGGCCTGTGGGCCGAGGACAGCCACGGGCGCTTCCGCAGCCGCGGGCGCAACAGCGTCGCGACGGTGCGCGGCACGCGCTGGCTCACTCGCGAGACCTGCGCCGGCACGCAGACGCGCGTCGAGGAGGGCGCCGTCGTCG
>JAXDHC010000630.1:0-3683 GCA_034664705.1 Solirubrobacteraceae bacterium | reverse complement strand
GCGCAGATCGACGCCGCCGACGCGTGGAACCTCGACACGAACGTCGAGTACGCGATGGACGCGCTGCGGCTGCCGCCCGCCGACGCCGACGTGACGAACCTCAGCGGCGGCGAGCGCCGCCGCGTCGCGCTGTGCCGGCTGCTGCTGCGCGCGCCCGATCTCCTCCTCCTCGACGAGCCGACGAACCACCTCGACGCCGAGTCGGTCGCGTGGCTCGAGCGCCACCTCGCCGAGTACAAGGGCGCCGTCGTGGCCGTCACCCACGACCGCTATTTCCTCGACAACGTCGCCGGCTGGATCCTCGAGCTCGACCGCTCGCGCGGCATCCCGTACGAGGGCAACTACTCGAGCTGGCTCCAGCAGAAGCAGGCGCGCCTCGCCCAGGAGGAGCGCACCGAGAAGGCGCGCGAGCGCACGATCGCGGCCGAGCTCGACTGGGTGCGCCAGAACCCCAAGGGCCGCCAGACCAAGCAGAAGGCGCGCCTCCAGAACTTCGACGCGCTCGTGGCCCAGGAGCGGAACGTCAAGCTCGACGAGGTCCAGATCCACATCCCGTCCGCGACGCGACTCGGCGACGTGGTCGTCGAGGCGGATGGCCTGCGCAAGGGCTTCGGCGACAAGCTGCTCATCGACGACCTGAGCTTCTCGCTGCCGCGCGGCGGCATCGTCGGGGTCATCGGCCCCAACGGCGCCGGCAAGACCACGCTCTTCAAGATGATCACCGGCCAGGAGCAGCCCGACGCCGGCGCGCTGCGCATCGGCGAGACGGTCGAGCTGGCCTATGTCGACCAGTCGCGGGACGCGCTGGATCCCGAGAAGAACGTCTGGGAGGAGATCTCAGGCGGCACGGACCAGCTCAAGGTCGGCGACCGCTTCATGAACAGCCGGCAGTACGTGGCGGGCTTCAACTTCAAGGGCTCCGACCAGCAGAAGAAGGTCGACAAGCTCTCGGGCGGCGAGCGCAACCGCGTGCACCTCGCCAAGCTGCTGCGCGCCGGCGGCAACCTCCTGCTCCTCGACGAGCCGACGAACGACCTCGACGTCGACACGCTGCGCGCCCTCGAGGAGGCGCTGCTCGGCTTCGCCGGATGCGCGGTGGTCATCTCCCACGATCGCTGGTTCCTCGACCGCATCGCGACGCACGTGCTCGCGTTCGAGGGCGACTCGCAGGTGACGTGGTTCGAGGGCAACTTCGAGGCCTACGAGGAGCACCGCCGCACGCTCCTCGGCGCCGAGGCCGACCGGCCGCACCGCATCACGTACAAGCGCCTGACGCGGACCTGACCGCGGCGTGTAGCGAACGCGGAGCGGGGTACACCGGTGGCGTGTCGCCCCGCATGTACAACACCGTCTTCGCTCTGCTGGGACTCACCCTCATGGCCTGGTTCGGCGCCGTGGGGGCCCACTTCTGACGCCCGTGACCGTGCTGTAGGTTGGCCGCGTGGCCGACGTCTGCATCACGGAGTTCACCGATCCGGGATGCCCCTGGGCCTACAGCGCCGAGCCGTTCCGGCGCCGGTTGAGCTGGCTGTACGGCGATCAGCTGGAGTGGCGGGTCCGCATGGTCGGCCTCGCGGAGTCCGCCGACGACTACGTCGAGCGCGGGTTCACGCCCGACAAGCAGGCCAAGGCCTTCGCGACGATCGCGCGCGAGCACGGCATGCCGATCGACACGTCGGAGCGTCCCCGGATGGCGGCGACGATGCCGGCGTGCCGCGCCGTGGTCGCCGCGCGACTGCACGCCCCGGACCAGATGCGCCCGCTGCTGCGGCGGCTGCGCGTGCGCAACTTCGCCGGCGAACTGCTCGACGAGCCCGAGACGATCGCCGGCGCCGCCCGCGACGCGGGCATCGACCCCGGTGAGCTCGAGCGGTGGATGGGCGAGGACGAGGTCGAGACGGCGCTGCGCGAGGACATGGCCGCCGCCCGCGAGCCGCAGACCGCCGCGCGCGTGCTCGACCACAAGCTCGCCAACTGGTCGGGCGGGCGCCGCTACACCTGCCCGTCCTACGAGATCGTCCGCGTCGAGGACGGCGTGCGCATCGCGGTGCCGGGCTTCCAGCCGTGGGCGGTCTACGACGTCGTCACGGCGAACCTCGTGCCGGGCGCCGACCGCCGCGACCCGCCGGACAGCGTCGAGGACGTCCTGCGCTGGACCGGGACGCCGCTGGCCACCAAGGAGGTGGCCGTCGTCTGCGACATCGACTTCACCGAGGCGCGTGAGCGCCTCGGCCGCGTCGCCGTCGAGCAGCACGTCGGCTCCGACGGGTTCTGGACCGTCGACGGGCGAGCCTGAGGCCGGCCCCCGCGCACGCCCCGCCGCCGGCCCCCCGGGCCGGCGGCACAAGGCGTCGCGGAGCTCAGGTCACTCGACGGTGACCGTCGTCTGCATCCACGGGTGGATGAGGCACTCGAACCGGTGCTTGCCACGCGCCAGCCCGTCGAACGTGGCGGTATGGCCCGGCGGCAGCTGCCCGGGCGGCGTCACGGCCGTCGCGACGACGATCGGGATCCCGCTCCCGTCGACCCCACCGCAGATCGCCGCGGGCGACGGATCGAGGTGCGGGAAGACGAGCGCGTTGAGATCGGGGACGCAGCCGGGCCCGAACTGCGGGACCTCGGTGAACGTGTGGAACTCGCCACCCCCGCCCATCCGGGCCGTGACCGTCTCTCCGGCGCGGATCTTCACCTTGTCCGGCGCGAAGCGCCAGGCGCCGTGCGCGCGATCCTTCGCCAGGCGGTCGAAGAGCTCGCCGAACGTGACCCGCTGGCCCGAGTTGCCGTCGCTGCGGACGCACAGCGGCCCGGTCTCGGGCGCCGGGAACGTGGCCGGATCACACGCGTCCTGCACCTCGACGACCGCGCCGCCACCGGAGGCGGCGGCCGTCCCGGCAAGCACGAGGCTCACCGTCACGGCCCCGAGGACTCCCATCGTCGCCCGAAGGCGGGAACTGCCCCCCATGATGCTCTCCTTGTCAGTTGCCACTGTGTCGAAATCCCCCGCGGCGCGATCCTGCGCACGCTCGAGCGCCAATGCAATGAATCGGCTGGGTAGCCGTACCTGGCCGGCGGGCAGCCGTACCTGACGGTGTGGAGGACCGCCCCCACAGGCGTCACAGGACGTACGGGACCGCCGCGAGGGCGCCCAGCGCGTACCAGACGCCGAACGCCAGGCTCGCCGTCCCCAGGGCCGGCGCGAGCCGCGCGTAGCCGCGGACGGCCGCGTCGCGGGAGAGCACCCACCCCAGCGACGTCGACGCCACCGCCATCGAGATCGCCGTGAAGGCGGCGAACACCGCGAGGGCGACGACGCCCTCGACATGGTCGGGGATGGCCGCCAGCAGGAGGACCCCGACGCCGGCGGAGCCCCCGACGCCGTGGACCAGCCCGATGCCGTAGGCCTGCAGCGGCGACCGGATCGCGACGGACCGCCCGTCGCCGGCGTGCGGGTGATGGTGCGGGTGCAGCGCGCCGCGATGCCAGCGCACGAGCAGGCGCGCCGCGAGCACGACGATCACCACGCCGACCGCGGTCTCCGCCGCCGTCTGGGCGAGCGCGGGGAGGTAAGCGCCGAAGAGGACGATCGGCAGGCCGAACGCGAACAGGGTCGTCGCGTGGCCGGCTCCCCATGCGAGGCCGAGACGCCCGGCGCGCCGCGAGCCGGCCGCGCCGGCGCCGTCGCC
>JAXDHC010000629.1:0-7759 GCA_034664705.1 Solirubrobacteraceae bacterium | reverse complement strand
GCCCGCTGACGCTGCTCGCTGCCCTCGGCGTCCATGTAGCGCACCTCGTTCACGCGGCCGTCGCCGTTGTGCTCGACGCGGACGGCGTGCGACTCGGGGCGCAGGTCCAGCTTGCCCGTGGCCTCGGCCTTCGGGATCTCGGCGGTCAGGGTGCTCCAGTGCGCGCGCTGCTTGTCGCCCTGGAAGTTGAAGCCGTCCTGGACCGTGGCCGGGCGGCCGTCGAACGGGACCGTGTTGAACGCCATCCGGCCCGTGTTGACCTCGGCGTAGCCGGCGCGCTTGGCGCCGTTGCCCATCACCTTGAAGTTGTTGTTGGACGGCGGGGCGGGCATCCCGTTCGTGCGGGTGACGCCCATCCGGCGCTCGGCGCGGTCGTAGTAGGGCTCGACGTCCTGGAGGGTGATCGGCCAGTCGAGCAGGTTGGCGCCGTCGATCTCGCCGTGCTCGGAGCGGATCCGGAACTCCCAGTCCTTGAAGCGCGGGCAGCAGCCGGCCCAGTGGGTGCTCGTGCCGCCGACCGTCTTGCACGTCCACGCGGGCAGGCTCGGGAAGTCCTTGGCGATGCGCCAGCTGCCCGACGTCGTGCGTTCGTCCAGCCACGCGAGCTGGCCGAACGAGGGCCACTCGTCGTTGATGAAGTCCTCCGGCTGGTGGTGCTTGCCGGACTCGAGCAGGACGACCTTCGCGCCCTGCCGGCAGAGCTCGTTGGCCAGGGTGCCGCCACCGGCCCCCGAGCCGACGATGACGACGACGTCCTGGTCGTCGGAGTCGAAGCGCGGCATGCTCAGGCCTCCTTCGCGGCGTCCGCGGGCTGGGGATCGGGGTCCGGGAGCCAGTCGAGGTCGTTGAAGCCCCGGTTGACGTAGCCGCCCTTGTCGAACGAGGCGCCCTCGTAGCCGAACGCCTTCCAGGTCGCCTGGTCGCTGTACACCTCGACCACCGCGGTGCTGCGGACGAGCTCGAAGAACGGGGAGCCCTCGATCGCCTTCACGGCCTCGAGCTGCTCGTCGGCGCCGCGCTCGGCGAATGGGCCCTCGCCCCCGCCGTCCAGCGCGGCGACGCCCGCGGCGATCGTCCGGCCGGTCTCGGCGTCGTCGGCGGCGGCCTCGGCGAGCTTGGCCCCGACCCGGGCGTAGACCTCGTCCGGGAGGGCGTCGTGCGGGTACAGCACCCGCGCCATGCGCAGCACGGCGTCGGTGACGTGCTGCTGCGGTTCAGCGGACGCTTCGGTGCTCATCGTGCGCTCTCCCCTGGTGTGGCAACCGGCCGGCGGCCGGGCTCGTTCGGCGCGAGCCTACCGCCGTCGGGCGGGCGCGGGGAGGGCGTGGTCCGCCGCCGCGCCTCAGCGCTCGCGGCGGGTGTGGCGGGCCGCGGCTAGGACCCGTGGCACTTCTTGAACTTCTTGCCCGACCCGCACCAGCAGGGGTCGTTGCGCCCGATCTGCTCGGCGGCCTCGACGCGGCGCTGCTGCACCGGCGGAGCGACCTCCTCGGGAATCTCCTCGTAGCCGTCGGGCGCGTAGCCGGCCGGGGCGCCGCCGGCGGCGGCCTCGGCGAGCGCGCTCGGCTGCGCCGTGCCGACGCCGCCGCTGTAGGTGACCTGGCCGGCGCGGGTGGAGGAGCCGCCGGCCTGCCGGCCGCCCGGCTCGTACAGCTCGGCGGGGTCGCCCCCGTCCTCGCCCTCGATCTCCACCTCGACGTGGTAGATCCTGCGCGCGAAGTCCGTCCAGATGGTGTTCATCAGGTCGGAGACGAGCTCGAACGCCTCGTTCTTGTAGGCGACGATCGGCTCGATCTGGGCGAACCCGCGCAGGTGGATGCCCTCGCGCAGGTAGTCCATGTCGTAGAGGTGCTCGCGCCAGCGGTTGTCGATGATCTGCAGGAGCAGATACCGCTCGAGCGCGCGCATCAGCTCGGGGCCGAGCTCGGCCTCGCGGCGGTCGTACAGGTCGACCGCGTCCTTGGTGAGGCGCTCGATGAGCTCCTCGCGGTCGAGGTTCTCGGCGGTGACCTGCTCCGCGGTGAGCCCCGTGCCCCAGATGTCGTCGACGGCGATGAACAGCCCGTCGAGGTCCCACTCCTCCACGTAGTCGCCGGGGGTGTGGTCCTCGACCATCCGACGCACGACGGCGCTGATCTCCTCGCGCGCCGACTCGCCCATGTCGCGGCCCTCGAGCACGCCGTCGCGGTACTCGTAGACGATCCGCCGCTGCTCGTTCATGACGTCGTCGTACTCGAGGACGCGCTTGCGGATGAGGAAGTTCTGCTCCTCGACCTTGCGCTGGGCCTTCTCGATCTGCTTCGTGAGCATGCTCGCCTCGATGGGCTCCTCGTGGCCCTCCTCGTCGGTCGTGCCCAGGCGGTCGAGGATCTTGTAGATCCGGTCGCCGGCGAACAGGCGCACGAGGTCGTCCTCGGCGGAGAGGAAGAAGCGCGACTCGCCGGGGTCGCCCTGGCGCCCGGAGCGCCCGCGCAGCTGGTTGTCGATGCGCCGCGACTCGTGGCGCTCGGTGCCGACGATGAACAGCCCGCCGGCCTCGACGACCGCCTGGCGGTTCTCCTCCACGCGCTCCTCGATCGTCGGCAGCACCTCCGCGAAGCGCTCGTCGTAGTCGGGGTCGCCCGGCTGGAGGCCGAGCTTGGCCAGCTCGAGGCGCGTCAGGTGCTCGGGGTTGCCGCCGAGCTTGATGTCGACGCCACGACCGGCCATGTTCGTCGCGATCGTCACGGCGCCCGGCTGGCCCGCCTCGGCGACGATCTCGCCCTCGTGCTCGGCGTGCTCGGGCTTCGCGTTGAGGACGGTGTGGGCGATGCCCTTCTTCCTCAGCTGGTCGCCGAGCAGCTCCGAGACCTCGACGGAGATGGTGCCCACGAGCACCGGCTGCGCGCGCTGGTTGCGCTCGGCGATCTCCTCGACGACGGCGTGCCACTTGCCCTCACGCGTCTTGAAGACCTGGTCGTTGCGGTCATCGCGGACCATCGGCCGGTTCGTCGGGATCTGCACGACGCCCAGCTTGTAGATCTTCATGAACTCGGTCGCCTCGGTGAGGGCGGTGCCGGTCATCCCGGAGAGCTTGTCGTACATCCGGAAGTAGTTCTGGAGCGTGATCGTGGCGAGCGTCTGGTTCTCCTCCTGGACCGCCACGCCCTCCTTGGCCTCCACCGCCTGGTGCAGCCCCTCCGACCAGCGCCGGCCCTCGAGGATGCGGCCGGTGAACTCGTCGATGATCTTCACCTCGTTGTCGACGACCGCGTAGTCGACGTCGCGCTTGTACAGCGACTCGGCCTTCAGCGACTGGATGAGGTGGTTGACCATGTGGCCGTTCTCGGCGCGGTAGAGGTGGTCGACGCCGAGGAAGCGCTCTGCCTTCTCCACGCCGCGCTCGCTGACCGCCACGGTCTTGTGCTTCTCGTCGAACTCGTAGTCGAAGTCGGCGACGAAGTCCTTCTTGGACTTCGGGTCGAGGCCCTCCGGGCGCTTGCCCGGCTCCATCTTCTTGGCGAGCTTGGCGAACTGGAGGTAGAGCTCGGCCGCCGCCTCGGGCTGGCCGGAGATGATCAGCGGCGTGCGCGCCTCGTCGATGAGGATGTTGTCGACCTCGTCGACCACGGCGAACGGGTGGCTGCGCTGGACCTTCTCCTCGATGGCCGTGGCCATGTTGTCGCGCAGGTAGTCGAAGCCGAACTCCGAGTTGGTGCCGTACGTGACGTCGGCCTCGTAGGCCGCCTTCTTCTCCTCGTAGCCCTGCTGGTTCTGCAGGACGCCCCACGTGACGCCGAGCGCGTCGTAGATCGGCGACATCCACTCGGCGTCGCGCCGCGCCAGGTAGTCGTTGACGGTGACGACGTGGACGCCCTTGCCGCTCAGCGAGTTGAGGATCACGGCCAGCGTGCCGGTGAGGGTCTTGCCCTCACCGGTCTTCATCTCGGCGATGTTGCCGCCGTGGAGCACCATGGCGCCGACGAGCTGCACGTCGAAGTGGCGCATGCCCATCCGGCGCCTGCCCGTCTCGCGGACGATCGCGAACGTCTCGGGCAGCAGGTCGTCGAGCGACTCGCCGCCGCGCGCGCGCTCTCGCAGCGCGTCCATTCGCGCGCGGAGCTCCTCATCGCTCTCGAGCTCGAGCTCGGGCTCGAAGTCGCCGATGCGGGCGACGCGTCGCTCGTATTCCTTGAACTGCTTGGACTCGCCGATGTTCAGCGCACGTGCGAGAAGACCCATGCCGTCCAGCGTAGCAACGGTCCCCGCCGATTCTGCCGCTGCAACGGGGTTCTCCGGACCCCGCCGCGGAGCCTCAGATGGCCGCCTGAGCGCCGCCGCCGAGGTCCTCCGGCGCCGCCTGCGTGCGGATGGACTCGGTGCCCACCTTCCGGCGCCCGCGCCGCTTCTCGCGGTGGCGCTTGACCTGCCGCGAGAGCTCGTCCTCGCAGAGGTTGATCGCGTGCCGAGCGTCGCGTGCCGTGTCCCGTGCGCGGAGCGTGACGCCCTTCAGGACCAGCGTGGCCTCCGCGATGATGTTGTCGGGGATCGCGGGGTTGCGCTCCTCCCGCACCTCGACCTCCAGGCGGGCCAGGTCGGAGACCTGCTTGGCCACCTTCCTGAACCGGCGCTCCACGTACTCGCGGAGCTCGTCGGTGACGGCGCTGCTGCGACCCTTGACCTCGATCTGCATGAAGGAAGCCCTTCCGTAGTTGACGTGGCCGTCACCGGAAGGTACCCGCCGCCCCGGCCTATCTCAACGCCCGTGCGTAGGTGACCCCGCAGACGGCGAGAGCGCCGTTCATCTGCAACCTTCGACCGCACGCCCGGAGGGTCGCGCCCGTCGTGTGGACGTCGTCGACGAGGATCGCCCGCTCGGGGACCGTCCCGGCGATCTCGAGCAGCATCCGGCCGCCCTCCAGGCGCGCCGCCCGGCCCGCCGTCGCCTGCCGCGGAGCCGGCCCTCGGCGGCGCAGGCACGGCACCACGGGGAGCCACGTCCGCGCCGCGATCGCGGCCGCCAGGCGGGCGGCGTGGTCGAAGCCGCGCCGCCGCCGCCGGCCCGCCGGCGTGGGCACCGGGACCAGGCATGCGCCGCCCCCGAGCAGCTCGCGCGGCGCAGTCGCGACGATCTGGGCCGCCATGAGGTCGGCGAGCCCGAGCGCGCCGCGGAACTTGAGGGCGTGGACGACGTCGCGCGCCGGCCCCTCGAAGGCCAGCGGCGCCCAGCTGCGCACGATCGCGCTGCCCGCCATCGCGCAGCGCGAGCCGCACGGCGACGGCAGCGCGCAGCGCGGGCAGCGCTCGCCGCGCAGCCACGGCAGCACCGCGCGGCACGCCGGGCAGAGCGGCCCGCCCGCCCCGCCGGCGCGCGCGAGCGGGCGCCGGCAAGCGATGCACGAAGGCGGCGCGAGTGCGGCGGTGGCGACCGCGAGCCAGAGGCGGGCCGCGTGCGCGGCGTCCGCCGCGACGGACGCGACGCGATCGGGCCGGTCGGTGGGCGTTGGCGCGCCGCTGGGCATGGGGGAATCCTCGCCTCCCGCGCTGTCACGGCGCAGCCCCCACACTGCGACAATCGTGCGCAATGGCTGCGGACACATCGTGGACGCTCGAGCCCGGCGCGATCGTCCTGATCGCCCTGCTCGGCGGGGTCTACGTCGCGCGCTGGCGCCGGGTCCGCCGGCACCACGGGGCCCGCGAGGCGCCGGTCGTGCGACTGCTGTCCTACGTGGGCGGCCTGCTGTGCCTCGTCGCCGCGCTGCTCTCGCCGATCGACCGCCTGGCCGAGCAGGCGTTCACGATGCACATGGTCCAGCACGTCCTGCTCCTCGACCTCGCGCCGATCGGCCTCATCTGCGGCCTCACGAAGGTCATCCTGCGTCCCGTCACCCGCCGGCTCCAGCGCCTCGAGGAGGCCGCCGGGCCGATCGGCCACCCGGTCTTCGCCGTCGTGCTGTACGTCGGGCTCATGTGGCTGTGGCACGTGCCCGCGCTCTACGACGCCGCCCTGTCGCACACGCTGGTGCACCGCCTCGAGCACGTCTGCTTCATGAGCGCCGGCCTCCTCTACTGGTGGCACCTGCTCTCGCCCATCCGCAGCCGCCACCGGCTCAGCAGCATGGGCGCCGTGGTCTACATGCTGTCGACGAAGCTGTTCGTCGGCCTCCTGGGCATCGGGCTGACCTTCGCCCCGGACGCCCTCTACGCCTTCTACAAGGAGCAGCCGCCGATCTGGGGGCTGAACCCGAGCGAGGACGAGTCGCTGGCCGGGGGGCTCATGGCGCTCGAGCAGTCGATCGTCATGGGCATCGCCCTCGTGTGGCTGTTCGTGAAGGCGCTCGGCGAGAGCGAGGCCGACGAGCAGCGCGCCGAGCGCTACGCCTAGACGCGCAGCGCTTTCTCACCGTTCAGCGCTTGACCGGCCTCGCCGGGCGCTGCGAGGGTCCATGGCTCTCGCCGTACCCCCTTCCACTCGACCTGCCCGAGGAATTCCCCATGCGCACCAGACGGATCCTGCTCCCGATCGCCGCCGGCGTCCTGGTCCTGGCCGCCCCCGCCGCCGCCCGGCACAGCGACGACCACCGCACGGCCGCCGCCGCGGCCGCGCCGAAGGTCACCGTCCTCGCCGACGGCCTTCGCAATCCCCGCCATCTCGACCTCGGATCGGGTGACGACCTCTACGTCGCCGAGGCCGGACGCGGCGGTGGCACCGCGTCCTGCTTCGACAGCGCCGAGGGCGCGGCCTGCGTCGGCGCCACCGGCGCGGTGACCCGCATCGAGGACGCCGGCGACCGCAGGCCCGGTCGGGTGCGCCGGATCGCCGACGGCCTCGCGTCGTTCGCCCCGGCGACCGGCGACAACGCCATCGGCCCGCACGGCATCGACGTCTCCGGGCGCACGGTGTACCTCACGAACGGCGGCCCGACGGAGCCCAAGCGCAACGGCCAGACCGTGCTGCGCGACACGCTCGTCACCGAGGAGCCCGTCGCCGACCTCTTCGGTCGCCTCCTGAAGCTCGAGCGCCGTGGCCGGACCGAGCGCCTCGCCGACATCTGGGACTTCGAGCGCGACGCGAACCCCGACGCGCAGGTCGGCAACCCGGCCATCGACTCCAACCCCGTCGCGGTCGAGCGCCGCCGCGGCCGCTTCCTGGTCGCCGACGCCGGCGGCAACACCGTCCTGCAGGCGACGGACAGGGGCGCGGTGTCGGTGTTCCACCTCTTCGCGAACACCACGGCGCAGTTCCAGGGCAACCCGGTGCCGATGCAGACGGTCCCGACCGGCGTGGCCGTCGGCCCGGACGGCAACGTCTACGTCAGCCAGCTCACCGGCTGTCCGTTCCCGGTGGGCGGGGCGAAGGTGTTCGTCCTGGACCGACGCACCGGCGCCGTGATCCGTGAGATCACGGGCTTCACGAACGCGATCGACCTCGCCTTCGGCACGGACGGCGAGCTCTACGTCCTCGAGATCGACGCCGACTCGCTGCTCGCTCCGGGCACGGACGGCGCCATCGTCAAGGTGGCCCGCGGCGCCTCGACCGGCGCGCGGATCGCGCTCCCGACCGGGACCCTCACCGAGCCGGGCGGGATCGCCGTCGGCGACCGCGGGTCGCTCTACGTCAGCAACCGCGCCCGCTCGGGCAGCCAGGGCCAGGTTCTGCGGATCCAGCTCGGCCGCGACAAGGCCAAGGACGACAACAAGGGCAAGGGCAAGGGCAAGGACGACAACGGCACCGACGACAGCCGCAACCGCTGACGTCACCCCGGGGCGGGCTCCGGTC
>JAXDHC010000628.1:0-8760 GCA_034664705.1 Solirubrobacteraceae bacterium | reverse complement strand
GCCCGCATGGTCGCCGTCGCGGACGGCGTCGGCGGGCGCGCCGCCGGCGAGGTGGCCAGCCGGACGGTCATCGACGCCCTCGCGCACATGGAGAAGAGCCGGCTCTCGGGTCCGCTCGATGCCGCGCTGCAGACCGCGGTCACGGCGGGCAACGAGACCATCGCGTTCATCGCCGACTGCCGGCCGCAGACCGCCGGCATGAGCACCACGCTGACCGCCGTCGCGCTCGACGACGACTACGCGATCGCGAACATCGGCGACTCGCGGACGTACCTGTGCCGCGACGGGATCCTCGCCCAGCTGACGCGCGACGACAGCTTCATCCAGATGCTGATCGACAGCGGCGACCTCGACGCGGAGGGCGCCCGGACGCACCCGCAGCGCTCCCTCGTGATGGAGGTCCTCGACGGCCATCCGCGGCGCAGCGCGACGGTCGCCCTCCATCCCGCCCGCGCGGGCGACCGGCTCCTGCTGTGCTCGGACGGCCTGTCCGACCTCGTCGACGACGAGGCGCTTCGCGACGCGCTGGCGATCGCGTCGCGGGAGCGCTGCGCGGACGCGCTCGTCCAGCTCGCGCTCGCGGCCGGCGGGCGCGACAACGTCTCGGTCATCGTCGCGGACGTCGTGGCGGTCGACGGCCCGACGGGCTGGGACTGACCGCTCGGCTCCGCGCGCGCCGCCGAGCGCCGCGGAGCCGTCGCGTGGGTCAGGCGGCCCGCACCGTGGGGGCGACCGGCGCCGCGCGTCGCGGCCGGGCGAGCGGTGTCACCTGTCGCACACGGGCTCGAGTTGCGGTATGCCGCCGCCGACCCATGATGCATGGGGGAGCAGAAGCACGAGCACGCGCGGTGGCTCGCATGACGTCGGCGACGCCACGAGTGCCCCGCACAGGATCCGTCCGGACGATGGTCAGCGCCGACGTGCCGGCCCGCGCCGCGGGAACGCTCGCCGAGGCGGTCGACTGGCGCCGCCGCGCGCTGAGCGCGACGAGCGCGACCGCCCGGACAGCGCCCGGGCCGGGCGCGCTCTGCGAGCTCACGACGAGACTGACGCCCGCCGCGGGCGCGCGCCTGCATCCGCTGCGCCTCGATGCCGCCGAGGCCTGCGTGGCGGCGGACGCGGCGAGGCGCTACCTCGCGGCGCGCGAAACCGGGGCCTACCTGCCGCCGGCGGAGCGCACGCGCATCGCCGACCTGCGAGCGACGCTCGCCTGGCTGGACGACGCGCAGGCGCGCCTGCTGCTCGCCGGGCTGGACGGCTGACGGGAGCGAGACGCCGTCGGCGGGGAGTATCCCGTCGTGCCGTCCCGCGCAACCGCTCCACCAACCGACGCCCCGGACCAGGCCGACGCCCGGTTCGGCGCGCGCGCGGTCCTCGCCGGGCTGGCGATCCTGCTCGCCGCCGTGCCGTTCTCGCTGCTGCTGTTCCTGGTGCAGGACAGGTGGCGGCCGCTGCTGCACGTCGACGACGGCGCACGCGACTCGCTCCACGGCTTCGCCGTGCACCACCAGGCGTTCGTCACGGTCATGAAGACGCTGAGCACGATCGGCTCGGCGCCCGTGTACCTCGTCTTCTTCGCCGTCATCGCGGCCTGGCTGGCGTGGCGACGGCTGCCCCGGCTCGCCGCGTTCGTGGTCGTGACCATGCTCGGCAGCTCAGCGCTCAACACGCTCGTGAAGCTCGCCGTCGACCGCGCGCGCCCGGTCGTCCCCGACCCGGTGGCACACGCGAACGGCATGAGCTTCCCGAGCGGGCACGCGCAGTCGGCGATGGTCGCCTTCTCGGTCCTGCTGCTCGTGTTCCTGCCCGTCCTGCGGGGCGCATGGCGGTGGGTCGCGGTGGCCGTCGCCGGCGCGATGGTGCTCGGCATCGGCTTCTCGCGGGTGGCACTCGGCGTCCACTACGTCTCCGACGTCCTCGCGGGCTACGTCCTCGGCGCGGCGTGGGTGGCGGCGATGACGGCGGCGTTCAGCGCATGGCGGCGCGAGCGGGGCCACGGTGGCGTCGACCCGACGGAGGGCCTCGAGCCCGCGCATCGCGACCGCCTCACGCCCGGCCCGGGGCGTGACGCCCCGGCGAGCCGGTCGGGGTGACGCCCGGGCCGGGAGCGCCCGGCGGGCGGCCTCCGGCGGCGCTGGTACCGTCCCGCTCCGTGAGCCGCGTCCGTGCTCGAGTGCTCTCCTGGCGCGGGCTGGCGATGCTCGCGGCCATCGCGCTCGTCGTCGCGGTCGGGGCGTCGCGCGGGGCCGAGCGGCTCGGGCCGGCGAGCTCCGACGACGACCGCTTCTCCCAGGTCTGCCGCGACCACGGCGGCACGCCCTCGCTCGCGCCCGGGTCGGGCGACTACGTCAAGGACTCGCGCTCCTGTGTCGTCCGCTACGGCGCCCACACGTACGAGATGTACGCCGTCACGCCCGCCGGCTTCGACCGCCGTGAGGCCGGCCGCGCGCGCCAGGCCTGCGCGAGCCAGGCTCGCAACGACCGACTCCTCGGCGACCGGCCGGGCGTCCCCGACCGCCGCGTGTGGCACCCGCGCACGGCGATCTGCGAAGCCCAGCCCTGACGCGCATCAGGCAGCGGTCTGCGCGCCGGGCACCCGGCGGGGCGTTCGCACCGGCGCCGCCGAGACGACTCGGCCCATGGCGAGGGCGGCGCCGCTGAGCGCGACGAGCGAGCCCTCGACGAAGAGCGACGCGAGCCCGAGCGGCTCGCTCCAGTTGCCGATGTCGCCCGTGGCCTGCGGCAGGCCCGTCGTGCGCGTGAGCACGTACCCGACGATGGCGCCGGCCGGGAGGAGCGCCGCCGCGACCCACGCGCGGCGGTCGCTCGACGCGACCAGAGCCGCCGCCGTCAGGAGGCAGCCGGCGATCAGCGCCAGGTACATCCAGCCGAGGTACGGGGTCTCCGAGAACTTGCCGGGCGCGTCGAGCAGGTGGATGAGCGCGACGCCGGACAGGCCGACGACGCCGACGGCGCGTGCGATGCCGTCGCGGACGGCGTCGGGGACGGTCGTGTGCGCCTGCGGTGGATGCGACATGCCGATCTCTCCTGAGGTCGCCGGTGGATCGCCGCAGGCTGCCATCGGACCCTCAGAGGGCGGTGAGGGGCCCCTGGGAGTTCGCTGAGCCGCTCGCGAGTGGCACCGAGCTGCGCCGGGTGCGCTCGCGATCGCTGTCGGAGGCGCCGACGGCAGGGACCGGGCCGCTCAACGACGTGATCCTCCGGGCCGCGGTCGCGCCGCCGGCCGGTCCGCGGCCGGGGCCTCGGAAGTGTCCGACGGCGCACACCACCCGAACGGGTGGTCACGAGCAGACGCCGGGACGGCGCGTCCTTACAGTCGCCCGTCCTGCCGCCGGACGACGCCATGACCGCGTCGCCCCGCCGGCGTCTCCGCCTTCGACCCCCCCTTCTCACATGACCGTCACCCGTCTCCGGGCGACGGCCGGCTCCGCGCTGGCCGCGCTCCTCCTCACGACCGCCCTCACCGGGACGGCCGCCCCGAGCGCCCACGCCGCCACGGCGTGCGCGAACACCACCACGGCGCCCACCGCGTCCAACGTCGCAGCCGTCCGCGCCTCCGTGCTCTGCCTCGTCAACAACGAGCGCACCGCGCGCGGGCTCGGCGCCCTGGCCGACAACGCACAGCTGAACAAGGCCGCGCAGGGCCACTCGCAGGACATGGTCGCCCGGCGCTACTTCTCGCACACGACCCCCGAGGGGACGACCTTCAGCTCGCGCATCTTCGCCTCCGGCTACGCCACGTCGCGCACCTACCGCGCGCTCGCGGAGAACATCGCGTGGGGCTCGGGCAGCCTCGGCACCCCCGCGCAGATCGTCAAGAGCTGGATGGGCTCTTCCGGTCACCGCGCGAACATCCTCAACGGCAATCTCCGCGACTCGGGCATCGGCATCGCCGCCGGCACGCCGACCGGCGCCCGCACCGGCGGCACGTACACGCAGGACTTCGGCACCCGCTGACGCGCCGCGCGTCGAGGCGGATGCGCGGGCCGACGGCCCGACAACCTGAGCGGCCTGGGACGGGCGTGACCTAGGCTTGGCCGATGGCCACGTGCTCGCATCTGGATGACGTGCAGGTCCTCGAGCCGCCGGAGGAGATCGCCGGCTGCGAGGAATGCCTGAAGATCGGCGGCGAATGGGTGCATCTGCGGATGTGCCAGACGTGCGGGAAGATCGGCTGCTGCGACTCGTCGCCGAACCGGCATGCCACCCGCCACGCCCGCGAGGACGGCCACCCGGTGCTGCGCTCCGCGCAGCCCGGCGAGGACTGGTCGTGGTGCGTGATCGACGAGCTGATGTTCGTCCTGCGCACCGGCTGACATGAGCCCGGTCCGGCCCACCGTCCAGGTCGTCGGGCTGCGTCTGGACCCCCAGCACTACGCGCTGCGCGACTTCCTCACGCGGATCGCGCAGCCGCACGAGTGGCACGACGGCGGCTCGCCCGCGGCCGAGGCGCTGCTGGACGCGCACGGCGCCGCCGCCGCGCCGCTGCCGGTGGTCATCGACGGCGAGGCGGTGATCGCCGGCGCGACGGTCGAGCAGCTCGCCCGTGCCTGGAACGCTCGCACGCCGCCGGCCCGCTCGCACTACGACATGGCGATCATCGGGGCCGGCCCGGCCGGTCTGGCGGCGGCCGTCTATGCGGCATCGGACGGGCTGTCGACGCTCCTGGTGGAGCGCGACGTGCCGGGCGGGCAGGCCGGGCACACCTCGCTCATCGAGAACTTCCTCGGGTTCCCCGAGGGCATCGGAGGCGCCGAGCTCGCGCGGCTCGCCGGGCGCCAGGCGGAGCGCTTCGGCGCGGAGATCGTGATGCTGCGCGGCGTCACCGGTCACGAGATGGCCGCGGACGGCACCGTCGTGCTGTCGCTCGACGGCGACCTGACCGTGGGCGCGAGGATCGCGCTGGCGGCCCCGGGGATGGAGTGGCGGCGGCTGGGCGCGCCGGGCATCGACGAGCTCATCGGCCGGGGCGTCTACTACGGCGCGGGGCGCAGCGAGGCGGCCCAGTGCGGTGGCGACGACGTCCTCGTGGTCGGGGCGGGCAACTCCGCCGGCCAGGCCGTCCTGAACCTGGCCGACGCCGGTGCGCGCGTGGCCATGCTCGTCCGCGGGAGCGACCTCGCCAGGACGATGTCGGCCTACCTCGTGGACCGCATCGAAGCCCACCCGCTGATCGACGTGCGCCTGGAGACCCAGGTCGCCGAGGCGCATGCCGACGGCGACCACCTCGGCTCGGTGACGATCGCGGACGCCGGCGGGCGGACCGAGCGGCGGCCCGCCCGGGCGCTGTTCCTGTGCATCGGCGGACGGCCGCGGACGGCCTGGGCAGCCGGGGCGGGGGTCCGCACCGACGGGGCCGGCTACATCCTCACGGGCCCCGACCTGCTCGAGAGCGGGCGCCGGCCCGCCGAGTGGCCGCTCGACCGCGACCCGCTGGCGCTGGAGACCAGCGTCCCCGGGCTCTTCGCCGCCGGGGACGTCCGCCACGGCAGCGCGAAGCGCGTCGGCGGCGCCGCCGGCGAGGGCGCGATGGCGGTCGCGCTGGCGCACCGGCGCGTCGAGGAGCTGGAGCGCGCGGGGTCGGCGTGATCGAGGTCGCAAACCGACGCTCGGCGGTCACGGCGCCCGGCGTGGGAGAGACGATGGCCGGTGGCCGTGGACCCCGTGATCCGGATCGCCTGCATGACCACCGCCGCGTTCGCGCTTTGGGTGGCGCCCGTCGCCGCCGCCGGCGTGAGCCGGGACGACGCGCGCCGCGCCGCCGTGCGAGCCAGCGCACAGACGTGCGAGGCAGTGCACTGGTGCGCGGGCTATGGCGTCGTTTCGGCGCGGCGCTGCCGCCGCGCCCGCGACCAGACGGTCTCGTGCGCCATGTGGTTCCTCACCGCGCGCGACGACCGCTGCAGAGGGCTGGTCTCCGTCAAACGGGCCCGAGGCGGTCGCCTCGACGTCGGCATGGCGGTCCCGATGAACTGCGCGGGGGCGACGCCGCCAAAGCTGTGACGCGGCGATCCGCGCCGGCGGCCCGGGGTGCCCCGCGGCTCGCGCTCGTCCCGTCGCCGCGGCCGGCGCTCAGCTCTCGCGCGTGACCCAGCTGAACGGGCAGACGAGGAGCAGCAGCACGGCCGGGATCGCGAGGGCGACGGCCAGCCCGGTCGACCGGGCGACGAGGCCGATGACGGGCGGGCTGCTGAACAGGCCGGCGTACCCCAGCGTGGTGACGCGCGAGATCGCCCAGGCCGGCGGGACGCCGGTGGTGTTGCCCGCGAGCGTGAACGCGATCGGCACGATCGTCGCCACGCCGAGCCCGAGCACCCCGTAGCCCGCGATCGCGACGCCCGGCGTCGGCGCGAGCACGGCGAGCGTCATCCCGGCGCCGGCCACGAGCGACGCCCGCCACAGCGTGGCCGGCCGCCCGTAGCGCGCGATCACGGCGTCGCCGGCGAATCGCCCGACCGCCATTCCGGCCCCGCACGCGGCCGCGCCGAGCGGCGCGATGCCCAGCGACGCGCCCTGCTCCTCGTGCAGGTACACGCCGCTCCAGTCGTCGACGGCCCCCTCGGCGAACAGGCAGCAGAACGCGACGACCCCGAGCGCGATCAGCGAGCGGTGGCGCGACAGGCGCGGCGGAAGCCGCGCGCCGGCGTCCGAACCGCCGGGCTCGGACGCGGCGTCGGCCTCGGCGCCGAGCAGCGGCCGCGAGCCGACGAGCCCCAGCGTCGCGAGGCAGACCGCGGCGGCGCCGAAGTGCAGGAGCGGATCGACGCGGAGGTGCGCGGCCACCGCGCCGAGCCCCGCCCCGACGAGCACGCCGACGCTGTACATGGCGTGGATGCCCGACATGATCGGGCGGGCGTGGCCCCGTTCGATCGCGACGCCCTGGGTGTTCATCGCGGTGTCCAGCGCGCCCAGCGACATCCCGAGCAGCAGGAGCGACGCGGCCAGCGACCCGAGGTTCCACGCCAGCGCGGGCAGGACCATGGAGACGCACGCGGCCACGACGGCCCAGCGCGTGACGGCCGCGCTCGTCCAGCGCCTGACCAGCGCGGAGACGAGCTGCACGGCGAGGATGAGGCCCAGCGGCGAACCCAGCAACGCGAGGCTGAGCTGGACGGTGTCGAGCCCGAGGTCCTGCTTGATGAGGGGGATGCGCGACACCCAGGTCGCAAGCACGCCGCCGTAGAGGAAGAAGACCAGCGTCACGCCCCGGCGCGCCGCGCCGACATGGACGGTGGGGCTCGCGGTGGCGTCGTGACGCACGACGCGATCTTGACCGAGAAGGCCGCGGCCCGACGGTCGGCCTCGGGAGGGGGTGCCGCCGGTCCGGCGCCACCCCCGGCAGCGAGATCTAGCTGCCGCCCCCGTTGCCGAAGGCCGGGGCCGGGACCGGCGGCAGCTGCCGCGTACCGGGCGCCGGCGGGCCCGTCGGCGTGTCCGGGGTGGGCGGCGTGCCGGGGGTGGGCTTCGGCGTGCTCGCCTTCTTCTTGGTCTTCTTGCACGTCGGATACCGCACGTCGCACGTCCACGTTCTCGCGCCGAACGCCTTGCTGTCGGCGGTGCTGTCGTCCTCGGGGTTCGGGTCGTAGATCAACGCCGTCGTCAGCCGGACGTGCGTGATGCGCGTGCGCGGGCTCAGGTCGACGTGGCTGCCGGCCTTGATCAGGACGCATCCTCGCCGCGGGCTCGCTGCGCAGGCGCCCTGGGTGAGCCCGTCGACGCGCCAGGCCGCGCTGGAGCTCGTCTTGTAGGCGATCGACGTCACCTTCAAGACGCCGCCGGTGTCCTCGATCCTGCCGTTCTGCCAGCTGTACGTGACGGTCAGGGAGCCGTGGTTGCAGCGATCGCGCGCGCGGACGTCCATCGTCGCACGCCAGGCGACGAGTCCCACCCCTTCCACGGGAACGAAGTCCTTGAAGGTGTGCTCCTGGCGCGCGTTCGCCTTCTTGCAGGAGGCGTCCTGGGCCGCAGCCGGCCCGGCGACGACGAGCAGGGCGACGAGCGTCGTCGTCACGAGCGTCAATGTGCGCATGGGCGGACGATACACCGGCTTGATGACTAAAAGGCAGCCACGGGCGATCTGACGGCTGCCACGCCTTCTCGGTGGCTGCGCCTCGGGTGGACGGGCCACTCGCGAGCGCCGTGCCCGCCCAAGATCCGTCTCTCGACGAATGCTGGGCCCGCCCGCCCGCGTTAGCGTTGTGCCGTGACGAGCACCGTCAGCCGTATCCGGGCGCGGATCCAGTCCCATCCGGTCGCGGCCGACGCCGGCCTCGCCGCGGTCCTGCTCGGCACGGCGCTCGTGTCGTCGAACGTCGAGATCGACAACCTCCAGGCGGCTGACCCGTCGTACCGGCCGCCGTCCACCGCCGCGGTCGTGGCCGGCGTCGCGGCGGTCGTCGTGCCCGTGGCCCTGCGGCGGCGGGCCCCGCTGTCGGCGCTGGTGGCGTGCACGGCGGGCTTCCTGCTGTCCCGGGTCGCGCTCGATTCCGGCGACAGCACGATCACGTCGATCGTCATGTCGCTCGCGGTGTACAGCGCGGCCGCTCACGGCCGCCAGCGTCGGCGCAACTGGGTGTGCGCGATCTCCCTCGTCGCGGTCATGGCCGAGCTCGTGCGGGAGGTGATCGTGGACATCCCGCCCGATCTGCCGAGCCTGCGGCTCGTCCAGGCCCTGGCGCTGCTCCTGAACGTCGTGCTCTTCTGCGCGATGTGGGCGCTGGGCGGCGCGATCGGCTCGGG
>JAXDHC010000627.1:0-5414 GCA_034664705.1 Solirubrobacteraceae bacterium | reverse complement strand
TTGTCGCGCATCCTGTGGTGGTCGGGCCGCGGGACGGAGGCGACGGCCGCCGGGGACCGGTCCATCGCGGTGCTCGAGGCGTTTCCGGACAGCCAGGAGCTGGCGATGGCGCTCAGCGGACGGTCGCAGCTCGCGATGCTCGCCGAGCGCCACGAGGAGGCGATCGCCCTGGGCGACCGCGCTGTGCGGCTCGCCCGGCGCATCGACGACCGCGAGACGGTCGCCCACGCGCTGACGAACGTCGGCACGACGCTGCTCGGCCGATCGGACCACGAGCGCGGTCGCGCGCTGCTCGAGGAGGCGTTCACGCTCGCGTCCGGCGCCGGCCAGGACGACCACGCCGCACGCGCGCTCGTCAACCTCGCGACGGCGACGCTGGTGCGCCGTCGCGACGACGCGCGCGTCGCCGACGACGTCGACCGGGCCCTGCGCTTCGCCCGCGAGCGCGATCTCGAGGGCTACGTGCAATACCTGCTGGGCGCCCGGGCGAACCTGCGCCTCCTGCGCGGCGACTGGCGCGCGGCCGAGGCGGACGCGCGGTCGGCCCTGGAGCTCGGCGAGCAGCCGGGGGTGAGCCTGTGCCCGGCGCTGGTCGCGCTCGGGCGCCTGCAGGCGCGCCGGGGCGAGCCGGACGCCGGCGCGACGCTCGACGAGGCGTGGCGCCGGGCGGTCGCCACGGAGGAGCTCAGCGCCTCGCGCCGACCGCGGCGGCGCGCGCGGAGCACGCGTGGCTGGACGGGGACCTGGCCCGGAGCGCCGCCGCCGCGCGGCCGGCGTACGAGCTCGCGATCGCGCACGACGACGCGTGGAGCCGTGGCGAGCTCGCCTATCGGCTCTGGCGAGCCGGCGCGCCGGTCCGCCCGCACGCCGGCGACCCCGAGCCGTACGCCCGATCGATGGCCGGTGACTGGCGCGGCGCAGCGGCCGCCTGGTCCGCGCTCGGCTTCCCGTACGAGAGCGCCGACGCGCTCAGCGACGCCGACGACGACGCCGCGCGGCTCGAGGCCCTGGCCCGGTTCGACGAGCACGGCGCGGCGCGCGCCGCCTCGCACCTGCGCCGGCGGCTCCGGGCCACCGGCGTGCGCCGGATCCCGCGCGGCCCGCGGCCGGCGTCCCGCGCCGGCCCCGCCGGCCTCACGCCCCGCGAGACCGAGGTCCTGGACCTCGTCGTGCAGGGCGCCACCGACGCCCAGATCGCCCGGACGCTCGTGATCACGCCGAAGACCGTCGGCCACCACGTGTCGGCCGTGCTCGCCAAGCTCGGCGTGGCCTCGCGGCGAGAGGCCGCCGCCGCCGTGGCGCGCCTCGACTCCGCGCCGAACGGGCGCTCAGCCGGCGGGGGCTAGCGACAGACCGACCGGCTGTCGCGCCCCCGCAGGTCGCGCGGCGGCCGCAGGCGCCGCGACCGGATCGTCGGATCACCTGCGCGTGCCCACGGCGAGCAGGTACTCCATCTCGAACCGCGCGCGGTCGGCGGTGCCGCGGTTCCACTCCTCGCAGAACCGGTTCAGCGCGTCGTCGAACTCGGCCTCGCGATCGCTGCGCGCGGCGTTGGCGCGAGCCGCGATGGTCGGGCCGTAGCGCGCCTTGAAGTGCTCGCCGTAGTCGCGCGGATGCGCGAAGGCGGTGATCTCCAGTACGTCGCGCCGGCGCGTGGCGAACTCCACGCGGTCGCCGAACAGGTCGCCGAGATGCTCCTCGCTCCCCCACAGCGGCGGCGGCTGCGCACCGGGCGGCGGCGCCGCCGCGAACGGCCCCATCGTGCGAAACAGCGCGCCGATCATGCCCTCCGGCGTCCAGCTCAGCAGCCCGATCGTGCCCCCGGGGCGGCACACGCGGACCAGCTCGTCGGCGACCTCCCGGTGATGGGGGGCGAACATCGCGCCGATCGAGGACATCACCACGTCGAACGACGCGTCCTCGAACGGCAACCGCTCCGCGTCGGCCTCGACCCACTCCAGCGCGACGCCCTCGCCCTCCGCACGGCCACGCCCCGCCTGCAGGAGCTCCGGCGTCAGGTCGCTGGCCGTGACGAGCGCCCCGCGCTGCGCCGCCGGGATCGACGCGTTCCCCGTCCCTGCCGCGACGTCGAGCACCCGCAGGCCCGCGCCGATGCCGCACGCCTCGACGAGCCGCGGCCCCAGCGGCAGCAGGAACGTCTCGACCATCGAGGGATAGTCCCCCGACGCCCACATCGCCCGATGACGCGCCTTCAGCTCCGAATCCGCCGCGCTCGCCTGCTGCTGGTCCGGCTGCGGGACTCCCGGGTCGGCCAAGCTCTCCGTGGGACGCGTGGACATCGTGCCTCCGTCGGTTGGATGGCGAGACCCTACGCCTCCGCGGCCGGCGGCACATCGGGAGGTCCTCCCCATCTTGGGCCGGCGGCCGATCGCGCCGGGGCGGCCGCGGACGCCGCGAACTATGGTGCGCTCCGAACATGCTCCCCAGGTCCGTCATGAGGCGGCGCTCGCGTGCGTGAGCCCCTCACCGTCGCCGTCGCCCAGCCGCCGTGCGTGTCGTACGACGTCGCCGCGAACGCGGCGACGCACGCGGCGGCCATTCGCTCCGCGGGCGCGCGGGTGGTCGTCTTTCCCGAGCTCTCCCTGACCGGGTACGAGCTGGACGCCCCGGCGATCAGCGCCGATGATCCGCGACTGGCGCCGATCGTCGAGGCCTGCGCCGAGACCGGGGCGCTGGCGCTGATGGGCGCGCCGGTGCACGGCGACGCCGGCACATCGCACATCGCGATGCTCGCCGTCGACCGGACGGGAGCGACGGTGGCCTACCGCAAGATGTGGCTGGGCACGGCCGAGGCGGTCCGCTTCGCCCCGGGCAGCGAGCCGGCCGTGGTCGACGTCGACGGCTGGCGGCTCGGTCTGGCGATCTGCAAGGACACCGGGATCGCGCAGCACGCGGACGACACCGCCGGCCTGGGCATCGACGCCTATGTCGCCGGCGTCCTCGAGTCCGCCGCGGACGCCGCGGTCCTGGACGAGCGCGCCGAGCGCGTCGCCACCGGCCACGGGGTCTCGGTCGCGGTGGCGAGCTTCGCCGGCTCGACCGGCGGCGGCTTCGCCGAGGCGGCCGGCGGTTCTGCGATCTGGACGTCCGACGGCGCCGAGATCGCCCGCGCCGGGCCCGAGCCCGGCGCGATCGCGCGCGCGACGCTCGGCTGACCGGACACCGCCGCCGCGCGGTGGCGCACGGTTACGATGGGTGCTTCCGTGTCGACGCTCGTCATCCGCCTGCTGGGACGGCCCGAGATCGAGCGCGACGGCGTCGTTGCCACTCCCCCACGCGGTCACAAGGCGTGGGCCGTCCTCGCCCATCTGGTCCTGGCCGAGCGCCCGGTCGCGCGAGCGCGGCTGGCCGGCCTGGTCTTCGGCGATGCCGAGGACCCGCTCGGGGCGCTGCGCTGGACCCTCGCGCAGCTGCGCCGCGCGCTCGGCGTCGCCGACACGCTGCGCGGAGACCCGCTGGAGCTCGGGCTGCCGGCGGGGACGGTCGTGGACGTGCTCGCGCTGGCGTCCGGCGATCCCGATCCCGCGCTCGCTCGCGGCGAGCTCCTCGAGGGGATCGAGCCCGGGGCCGGGGCGGTGTTCGATGCGTGGCTGCTCGTGGAGCGCCGCCACCTGGCGGGCGTGTGCGAGGCCGTGTTGCGCGATGCGGCGCTCGGCGCGCTGGCGGCCGGCGCCCCGCTCGACGCCGCCGCGCTGGCCTCGCGCGCGCTCGCGCTCGACGCGTTCGACGAGAGCGCCCACGAGCTGCTGGTCCGCTGCCTGGCCCGCGCGGGCGAGATCGGTGCCGCCCGCCATCACGCCAATGCCTGCGAGGTGCTCTTCCGCCGTGAGCTCGGGCGGGCGCCCGACCCGCGGGTGCGCCGGGCGGCCGACGAGCACGGGCCGGACGACCCGCCCGCGGTCGGCGACCGGGCGGCCGCCATGGGCCAGCTCGACGCGGGGCGCGCGGCCCTGGACGCCGGCGCCGTCGAGCCGGGCGTGGCGTGCCTGCGCCAGGCGTGTGCGGAGGCGCGCGCCGTCGGCGACCCGGCGCTGCTCGCGCGGACGCTCGCCGCGCTCGGCGTCGCCCTCGTGCATGCCGTGCGCGGCCGTGACGAGGAGGGGGCGGCGATGCTGCACGAGGCGCTCGCGCTCGCCGATGCCGGCGGCGACCGCGAGGTCGCCGGCAAGGTCTGCCGCGAGATCGGCTTCGTCGAGGTGCAGGCGGCCCGCGGCGGATCGGCGGGGCGGTGGCTGCTGCGCGCCAGCGGGCTGGCGGCCGCCGACGACGAGCGCGCCGCGGTGCTCGGCGTGCGCGGCATGGCGCTGTCGGACCGGGCGCACTACGAGGCGGCGATCGCTCTGCTCACGGAGTCGATCGCGACGGCGCGACGCTGCGGGGACGGTCGGCGAGCGGCGTGGTCCCTGGCGCTCCTCGGCCGTTCGCTGCTGCTGCGCGGCCAGGTGCCGGACGCGGTCGACGTGCTCGACGACTCGCTCGCGCTGGTGCACCGCGAGGGCTGGGTGGCCTTCCAGCCCTTTCCCGAGGCGCTGCGGGCGGAGGCGGCCCTGCGCCAGGACGACCCCGACCACGCGGGCGCGCTGCTCGACCACGCGTTCCCGCTCGGCTGCCGGCTCGGCGACCCCTGCTGGGAGGCCATGGCCGCCCGCGCGAAGGGCCTGGTCCACGAGGCGGCCGGCGAGCGCGCCGCGGCACTGGCGTGGCTGCGCGACGCGGCGGTCCGCGCGGTGCGGGTCGCCGACCCGTACGTCTGGATCCACGCCTACTGCCTGGACGCCCTCGCCGCCGTCGAGATCGCCGACGGGGCGCCCGACGGGGGCGAGCGCGTGGCCGAGCTGGAGCGCGTCGCCGCCCGCGGAGACCTGCGCGAGCTCGTCGTCCGCGCCGCGCTGCACCGGGCGCGGCTCGGCGACCCCGCCGGCGTGGCCCCCGCGCGCCTGCTCGCCGAGAACATCGACAACCCCGCGCTGCACGCCGAGCTGATCGCCGCCGTCTGATCACACGCGCCGTCACACGCGGTGCCGCTGGAGTGTGCGTCCATCCACCGCGACGAAGGAGCGGCAATGCCCCTCATCAACGTCAAGCTCATCGAGGGCGTCTTCACGCCCGAGCAGAAGACCCAGATCGCCGAACGGCTCACCGACGCGATGGTCAGCGTCGAGGGCGAGAACATGCGCGGCGCCACCTGGTGCGTCATCGACGAGGTCAAGAGCGGCGACGGGGCGATCGGCGGCCAGGGCCTGACCACCGACGCCGTCCACGCCCAGGCGGCCGGGCAGCCCGCCTGATCCCGGACGGAGGGGCCGGCCGGCGAGGGGGTGTCCGGCCGGCCCGCTCCGTCCCACGGCGGGGACGGGGCCTGCAGGCGTATCGTCGCGCCCGTGAAGACGCTC
>JAXDHC010000626.1:0-5299 GCA_034664705.1 Solirubrobacteraceae bacterium | reverse complement strand
CCTGCGGGCTCAGATGCCCGGGGCGGTCGTGCGGGTAGTCGTAGCCGACGCCGCGGCCGAGCGCCTTGGCCCCGGGGTAGGCGGCGCTGCGCACGGGCGACGGCGGCAGCTGGGCGCCGTGCTCGCGAACGTGCGCGCGGGCGGCATTGATGGCCCTGTAGCCGGCGTTCGACTTCGGGGCGAGCGCGAGGTAGATCGCCGCCTGGGCGAGCGCGAACTGCGCCTCGGGCAATCCGACGTGCTCGACGGCGTGCGCCGCGGCCACGGCGACCTGGAGCGCCTGCGGGTCGGCGTTGCCGACGTCCTCGGAGGCGAGGATGACCATGCGCCGGGCGATGAAGCGCGGGTCCTCGCCGCCCTCGAGCATGACGGCGAGGTAGTAGAGCGACGCGTCGGGATCCGAGCCGCGCGTCGACTTGATCCACGCCGAGATCGTGTCGTAGTGGCGGTCGCCGGCCTTGTCGTACGTGAGCGCCCGGCGCTGCAGCGCGTCCTCGGCGTGCTCGAGCGTGATCGGCTCGCCGGCGGGCACGGTGTCGCACGCGAGCTCGAGCGCCGAGAGCGCCGTGCGCGCGTCGCCGCCCGCCCGCGCGGCGAGGAACGCGACGACCTCGTCGTCGACGGTGTGGTCGCCGCACTCTCCGCGATCCAGCGCGCGGCGGATCAGCACCTCGACGTCGGCGGGCGCGAGCGCGTGGAGCTCGTAGACCTGCGAGCGCGACAGGAGCGCCGCGTTGACCTCGAAGTACGGGTTCTCCGTCGTCGCCCCGATGAGGGTGACGAGGCCCTCCTCGACGGCGGGCAGCAGCGCGTCCTGCTGGGCCTTGTTGAAGCGGTGGATCTCGTCGAGGAAGAAGATCGTCGGCTCGCCGGTGCCCTGGCGGCGGTGCGCGGCGCGCTCGAGCACCTGGCGCACCTCGGCCCGCCCGGCCTCGACGGCGCTGAGCTCCTCGAAGGCCGCCCGGGCGGCCGTGGCGACGATCCGGGCGAGCGTCGTCTTGCCCGAGCCCGGCGGCCCGTAGAGGACCATCGAGTGCGGGCGGCCCTGCTCGATCGCGGTGCGCAGCGCGCTGCCCGGCGCGAGGACGTGCTCCTGGCCGACGACCTCCTCGAGCGTCCGCGGCCGCATGCGCGCGGCGAGCGGGCCCTGCTCGGGCGGGACGGCCGTCCGCCCGCGCGGCGGCTCGCCGGTGTCGAAGAGCTGATCCACGACGGCCAGTATCGCGGGCGGCGTGGATAGCCTCCGCACGCGTGGAGGAGGTGCTGTTCGCGGTGTGGTGCTTCGTCGTCGCCCTGGCGGGCGGCCTCGTCGGCCTGGTCCTCGGCAACATCCGCCTGCCCGCCACCCTGCTGCTGGCCTCCAGCGCCGCGGCCGGCACGGGCGCGAACCTGATCATCAGCGCGACGGCGGCCGCCGCGGCGGCGATCGCGCACATCCGCGCCGGTCGCGTGAACTGGCGGCTGTTCGCGTGGATGGCGCCGCCGTCGATCGTCGCCGCGCTCGTCGGCGGCTACCTGTCCGGCGTGCTGCCGCGCAGCGCGCTGCTGGGCGTCATCTCGGTGGTGCTGCTCTACAGCGGCCTCGACCTGATGCGCTGGACGCCGCCGCGGCGCGACCCGGGCGACCCGGCCGAGCCGCAACTCGACATCCGCGCGGCCGTCGCCTCGGGCGCGGTCATCGGGCTGCTCGGCGGCGTCGTCGGGCTGATCCTCGGCTCGCTGCGCGTGCCGGCGCTGCTGCGGCTCGTCGGCGAGGCCCCGGGGCGCGTCGCGGGCACGAACCTCACCGTCGGCATCTGCGTCGGCGTCGCCGGCGCCATCGGCCACCTCCCCTCGGCGGCGCCCGACTGGCGGCTCGCGGCGATCGGCTCGGCGGCGTCGATCCCCGGCGCGCTGCTGGGCGCCCGGCTCACCGGCCGGCTGTCGGAGCGCCAGCTCATCCGCGCGATCGCGGGGCTGCTGCTCGTCGTCGGAGCGGTCACCGCGGTGCAGGCGGTCGCGTAGCCTGCAGGGCGATGGCCGACCTGCAGCGGGAGACGACCGACCTCCTCCAGCGCCTCGTCCGGTTCCGGACGGTGAACCCGCCGGGCCACGAGCGCGCGCTCCAGGAGCACCTCGCCGAGATGCTGCGGCACGCCGGCTTCGAGGTCGAGCTGCTCGGCCGCACCGAGGAGCGCCCGAACCTCGTCGCGCGGCTGCGCGGGGAGGCCGACGGGCCGCGGCTGGGCCTGCTGTCGCACGTCGACACGGTGCTCGCCGAGCCGTCGGACTGGCGGCGCGACCCGTGGTCGGGCGACGTCGTCGACGAGGAGCTGTGGGGCCGCGGCTCGCAGGACATGAAGTCCCAGACCGCCGCCGAGGTCGTCGCCGCGGCGTCGCTCGCCCGCGACGGCTGGCGGCCGGCGCGCGGCGAGCTGCTCGTCATCGCGACGGTGGACGAGGAGACCGGCGGCACCGACGGCGCCATGTGGCTGTGTCAGCAGCACCCCGACAAGGTGCGCTGCGACTACCTCATCAACGAGGGCGGCGGCACGGTCATCCCGTTCGACGGCACGGCGGTCTACGGCGTCTGCGTCGCGGAGAAGGGCGTGTTCCGGTTCACGGTCACCACCCGCGGCGCCGCCGGGCACGCCTCCGTCCCCGGCGTCGGCGACAACGCCCTGGTGAAGATGGCGCCGGTGCTCGAGGCGCTCGCGCGCCGTCGCCCGGGCCTCGACGTCACCGACGCGCCGCGCTCGCTCCTGGCCGCCCTCGAGCTCGACGGCGACCCGGTCGCCGCGCTCGACGACCTGCGCGAGCGCGACCCGACCCTCGCGCGCTTCGTCGAGCCGATGCTCGGGGTGACGATGGCGCCGACGATCATCTCCGCGTCGGAGAAGATCAACGTGCTGCCGGCCGTCGCGCGGCTGCAGGTCGACTGCCGCGTGCCGCCCGGCCACGGCGAGGAGACGGCGCTGCGGCGCATCCGCGAGGTGCTCGGCGACGACGGCTACGAGCTCGACTTCCACGAGAAGGTCGTCGGCAACGGCTCGCCGCTCGACACGCCGCTCATGGAGGCGATCCGTGGCTGGGTGCGCAGCACGGACCCGCAGGCCCGCGTCGTCCCGACGATGCTGCCGGCGTTCACCGACTCGCGCACGTTCCGCGAGGCGTTCCCCGACATCGTCGCCTACGGCTTCTTCCCCCAGCGGCAGAAGAGCCTGTACGAGGCCTGGCCGCTGATGCACGGCAAGGACGAGCGCATCGACGTGCGCGACCTGGGATTTGCCGCCTCCTGCTACCGAGATGTCGTGAAGGAGCTGCTGGGATGAGCGAGACGCCGAAGCTGCGCCTGGGCGGGATGGCCCTGCGCAACGGACTGCTGGTGCACGGGCCGGCGCACTGGGCCGCCGCGGTGCGCCGCAAGGACGGCACGATCGGCGTCGCGTCCGGCGCCAAGCCGCGGCTCAGCGGCCCGGTCGGCGGCGTGCCGGGCGTGCGCGGCGTCGTGCGGCTGGCCGAGGCGATGGCGGTGATCCCGCTCGTCAAGCGCGCGCTGCCCGAGGCGCGGCTGCCGTGGCAGGACGCGACCGTCCTCGGCGCGATGGCCGCGGCCGCGGTCGGCGGCGCCGCGCTGCGCAAGCGGCTCAAGGGGCCGGGCGGCGAGGCCGCGCTGTCGGCGATCTCCGTGCTGCCCTCCGTCGTCGCCCTGCGCGGCGGCGACCTCGCCGCCTACCACGGCGTCGAGCACAAGGCGATCGGGGCCTACGAGCAGGGCGCCGGCGACGCGCGCGAGGCGACGAAGGAGCACGACCGCTGCGGGTCGCACCTCATGGCGCCGCTGCTCGCCGCCAACCTCGCCGGCATGGCCGTGCTGCGCCGTGCGATGGAGAAGCCGACGCCCGCGGCGAACGCCGCCGTGCAGCTCGCCTCGCTCGGCGCCGCCGTGGAGGTGTTCGCCTGGTCCGAGCGCCACTCGGGAAGCGCCGCGGCCCGCGCGCTGCGCCGCCCCGGGCACGAGCTTCAGCGCGTCCTCGGCACGCGCGAGCCGACCGAGGAGCAGCTCGAGGTGGGGCGCGCGGCGCTCGCGGAGATCCTGCGCGCCGAAGCCGCCTGAGGGCGGCGGCCCCCGGGCGACGGGCCTGGCTCAGCCGAACTCGCTGAGCGGGCTGGGGTGCCGCGGCTCGTAGAGCCCCAGCGCGCCGAAGCCGGGGACGGCGAGGCGCGTGAGCAGCCCGTAGCCCTCGTCCGTCACGGGACCGGTGAACGCCACGCCCCGGGCCTCGAGCTCACGGCGCGTGGCCTCGATGTCGCCGCACATGAGGAACAGCTCGGCGCGCCCCTCGCGATCGCCGGGCGCGCCGTCTGCGGGATGGCACGCGAGCTCGCCGGGCGGCAGTTCGAAGATCAGCCAGCCGCCGCCGGCGTCGACCGAGTCGAGCTCGAGGACGTCCCGGAAGAAGCCGCGCGCCGCCTCCGCGTCGTGCGCGTACAGCACCGTGTGTGCGCCGCCGACCACAGCGGGGCCAGCCTCTCACATCGACCGCGCGGGGGTGCGGGGTCGGGGGTTGCCGCGCCTGTGCTCTACTCGACCGGTGACGCGCCGCCCGGCCCGGATCCTCCCGCCCGAACCGCCGCGGCTCGACGCCGACCTCGACGAGCTCGTGCTCGACGGGGGCCGGATCGCCGACGACGCGGCGTGGTCGCGGGTGCGCGTCGAGGACGCCGAGCTGTCCGGCGCGCGCGGGCGATCGGTGGCCTTCGAGGAGGCGCGCCTGGATGGCGTCGCCTTCAGCGGCGCCGTGCTGCCGGGGCTGCGCCTCGCCGACGCCGAGCTTCGCCGCTGCGACCTCGCCAACGTCCGCGCGACCGGCGGCGCGATGCGCCGGGTGGCCATGACCGGCGCGCGCCTGACCGGCCTGCAATGGACCGAGGGCACGATCGCCGACGCGACGTTCCGCGACTGTCGCATCGACCTGGCGACCTTCGCGGCGACGCGCATGGACCGCGTGACGTTCGAGCGCTGCCTGCTCGGCCAGGCCGACCTGCAGGGACTGCGGGCCGACTCCGTGCGCTTCGTCGACTGCGACCTGACGGACGCCGATCTGTCCGGGGCGCGCCTGACGCGGTGCGAGCTGCACGGGTGCGCGCTCGCCGGCCTGCGCGGTTTCGAGGCGCTGCGCGGCGCGGCGATGCCGTGGGCCGACATCGTCGGGATGGCCGGCGTCTTCGCCGCTGAACTGGGCATCCGCGTCCTCGACGAGGACGACGACTCTTAGGTTCCTCTCAGGGAGCCGGGCCATGCTGAGACGGCATGACA
>JAXDHC010000625.1:0-5195 GCA_034664705.1 Solirubrobacteraceae bacterium | reverse complement strand
TGCGACGGCGAGGTCGCCCGGTGGCGCGGCGAGTCGTCGGCCTCCGGCATCTACCTCGACCGCATCGCCCATCACATCACCGAGGCCGCGCTCGCCGCGGCGCTCGGCGTCCGCGCCGCCGGCGGCTGGGACTCCCTCGACGCCGACGGCTGGCCGGCCGTGGGGCTGCTCGTCGCGGTCCTCGTCCTGCTCATCAAGGCCGAGACCCACCTCGTCGGCGTCGCGCGCGCCGAGGTCGGCCTGGCGCGGGCGCCCGACACCGTCAACGCGGCCGCGCCGCGGCCGAGCGGCCTGCGCCGCCTCCGCCGCGCGCTCGCGTTCCTGCCGTTCTACCGGGCGTTCGTGCCCGTCGAGTTCACGCTGCTCGTGCTCGCCGCGGGCGTGGCCGACCTGATCGCCGGGGACCTGTGGGGCACGCGGTGGCTGCTGATCGTGCTCGTGCCGATCGCGATCGTCACGGCCGCCGGCCACCTCGTCGGCGTCCTGACCTCGAGCCGGTTGCGGTGACGGCATGAGCGGCACGATCGCCCCGCGCCGGCGCGCCCGAGAGGACGAGTTCACCGCCGAGCGCCACGTCTACGAGCCGCACCGGATCGGCCTGCCGCCGTTGCGGCCCTACCTGCGCGAGCTCTGGCGCCGGCGCCAGTTCGCGCTGGAGATGTCGCGCACGGCGCTGCGCGCGCAGCACTTCAACAGCGTGCTCGGCCAGTTCTGGCTCGTGCTCAACCCGCTGCTGCTCACCTTCGTCTACTTCCTGCTCGTCGACATCCTGCGCTCCGGCACGCGCGGCGCCGGGTTCTTCGCGCACCTCATGGCCGGCCTGTTCGCGTTCAACTTCCTCAGCGGGTCCGTGTCGCAGGGCGCGCGCTCGGTCGTCGGCGGCGGCCGGCTGATCCTCAACACCGCGTTCCCGCGCGCGCTGCTGCCGATCTCGTCGGTCATCACCGCGTTCCTGCGCTTCGTCCCGACGGTCGGCGTGTACGCCGTCATGCACGTGATCGCCGGGCTCGCGATCGGCCCGCACGTGCTGTGGGCCGTCCCGATCTTCGCGATGCTCGTCGTCTTCGCGACCGGCGTCGCCATGCTCGTCGCCGCGGCGCAGGTCTACTTCCGCGACGTCTCGAGCTTCCTGCCGTACCTCATGCGGATCTGGCTGTACGGCTCGCCGGTGCTCTACTACCTCGACGAGGTGCCCGACCACCTGCGCTGGATCATCGACCTGAACCCGCTGACGCCGATGTTCGCGTCGCTCAGCGAGGTCCTCAACAAGGGCCACGCGCCGAGCGCCGGGCTCATGCTGTGGGCGCTCGCGTGGGCCGTCGCCGCGCTGCTCGTCGGCGGGCTGCTCTTCATGTCCCGGGAGCGTGATTTCGCTGTCCGTCTCTGAGCACAGCGACGCGCTCCCCGCGCCGGCGACCGGCGGGCGGGCCGTCAGGGTCGACGGGCTCTCGGTGACCTACCGCGCGGCGTACGAGGCACGGCCGACGTTGCGCAACACCGTCGTCCGCCTCGGGCGGCGGCAGCGGATGATCCGCGAGATCGACGCGCTCAAGGACGTCTCCTTCGAGGTCCCGCACGGCACCGTGCTCGGCATCGTCGGCGTCAACGGCGCGGGCAAGTCGACGCTCATGCGCACGGTGGCCGGGATCCTGCCGCCGACGCGCGGCCGCGTCGAGGTCGAGGGCCGCGTGAGCACGCTGCTCGCGCTCGGGGTCGGCTTCAACCCCGACCTCAGCGGGCGCGAGAACGTCGTGCTCGGGGGGCTGGCGGCCGGGCTGCGCCGCGACCAGCTGCGCGCGAAGTACGACGAGATCGCCGAGTTCGCCGAGCTGGGCGACTTCATGGACCTGCCCATGCGGACCTACTCGTCGGGGATGTACGGGCGCCTGGCGTTCTCCGTCGCCGTCAACATGGACCCCGACATCCTGCTCGTCGACGAGGCGCTGTCGGTCGGCGACGCGCGCTTCAAGCGCAAGTCCTTCGACAAGATGCGCGAGCTCTGCGACCACGCGGGGACGATCCTCATCGTCAGCCACGCGCTGCGCAGCATCCGACAGCTCTGCAACCAGGTCCTCTGGATGCACAAGGGCGAGGTCGCGATGTTCGGCGACGCCGACGGCGTGATCGACGCCTACAGCCGGTTCATGGACGTCGGCGAGACCGACGTCGCCCTCGAAGACCTCTAGTTGAGCCGCGCCTGCAGGCCGCGCAGCTCCGTGCGCACGGCGCTGTGCAGCGGCTCGTCGGCCGGGAGGAGGAGCCGCATCTCGGCGGCCCGCAGCGCGGCCGCCACGTTGCCGCGGCGCTGGTAGGCCCCGACGAGGTTGTTCAGCATCCGCATCGCGATCTGCAGCGAGCCCCACGGGCGGACGAGGTGCTCGGCGAACTCGCCCTCGACCGGGGCGCCGCCGGCGAAGGGGTCGAGGAGCAGCGGCGGCGAGGCGCCGGCGTGGCCGACGACGAAGTGCCCCGGCAGCCCGATCCCGGCGAGCGGGACCCCGGCGCGCCGGGCGACCTCCACGTAGACGACCGACAGCAGGATCGGCAGCCCGCGGCGGCGCTCGAGAACGATGTCGAGCATCGAGTTGCGCGGCTCGTCGTAGCGTTCGGCGTCGCCGGCGAAGCCGTGCCGCGCGCCGAGCACCTCTGCGCACGCGCGAGCCTGGGCCTCGGGCATGCCGTCCGTGGCCGCGACGGCCCGCGCGAGCTCGGCGCCGAGCGTGTCGAGCGTTTTCATCGCGGCGGCCGCGTCGACCCGGCGGAACTCGGCCGCGAGCGCGAGCGCGACCGCGTCGAGCGGGGGGTCGGCCGTGGCGGCGAGCGCGGCGAAGGAGGGCGGGTCCGGCATGCGCGCATTGTCGCGCGAGCGCTGCTCGCCAGACCCAGGGTCCTAGGACCTTGGTCTGGTGCATCGCGGACCTTCCGGGACGGAAGTCGCGGAGAACCCGTGCGGAAGCTGCAGCGCGATCTGCATCGAGCCACCTAGGTTGCCCCCCGCGGTCCTGGGAGTGTCAGCGGACAGACAGCGCCCCCCGGCCATGTCCCACACGTTCAAGGAGAGAACGTTGCTTACATCCAGGTCCACGAGCCCGCGCCCCAACGGACGGCGCCGGCTCTCGAAGCGCGCCACGCTCACGCTCGTTGCGGGCGTCGCCGCCATCGCGGCCGGCGGCTCGATCGCCGCCACGGCGGCGGTCCCCGCCTTCCCCAACAACGTCGTCGTCTTCCCCGATCGTGACTTCGTCACCATCGAGGGCTACCAGGACCACATCGGCGAGACCGGCCTCGTGGAGGTCACCCGCGGCGACAAGGTCATCGGGTCCGCCAAGGGCGTCGTCGTGAAGGGCGACGTCGCCTTCGAGATCAACCATCCCGGCGGCTACTGCTGGGGCGCCGGGACCGGCGTGGACGTCACGCCCGACATCCGGCCCGGCGACAAGGTCTCGATCAAGTTCGCCATCGAGGACGCCGGCGACACGATCGTGTCCGACACGTACGTCAACAGCGACTCCGACCTCAGCGGCACGACGCTGACGGTCAAGGGCCACGTCGGCCCGGGCGTCAACCGCGCGCAGATGGAGCAGCGCATCGTCAACCCCGAGCTGACCGACACGGACGTCGGGCGCCGCGATATCCGCGCGGTCCCCGGGCAGATGACCCCGGCCCCCAAGGGCGGCTACAGCTCGCAGCTCACGTTCGACGGTGACACGTTCACCGCGACGTACATCTTCGACGACGCGGCCACCGCCGCGATCGCCGCCAACGGCGGCGGCGAGCGCGCCATGGCCTGGCAGGAGGAGGACGCCGACGCCAACCGCCAGGGCCTCACGATCGCGGAGTACAAGGAGGCCGGCGGCCCCGGCATGGGCGGCTGCCCGGCCGGCCCCGGCGACCAGGCCGCGCCCAGGCCGGGTGAGGCGTCCGTCGTCCGCTCCGAGGACAAGACGTCGCTGCAGGTGAGCTGGGCGCCCGCCGAGGCGGTCCCGACGGCCACCGCCGTCAGCGGCTACAGCGTCGAGGCGATCGCCGCCCCGGCCGCCGGTGAGCAGGTCCAGGTCGGTCGCCGCACGAGCGCCAGCGCGACCCGCACGACGATCGCCGGCCTCAGCGCCTCGGCGTCGTACACCGTCGAGGTGCGGTCGCTGGCCGGCGCCAAGATGAGCGAGCCGTTCACCGTTCAGGCCGCGGCGCAGGCCCCGATGGGCGACATCGACCCGCCCGCGCTGACCGCCACGCCGGCCATGGGCGCCGGAACGGCCATCATCGAGGCCAAGGACGTCACGCTCGCGAGCGAGGCGACCGCGGAGATCTACTACACGACCGACGGCTCGGCCGTGGTCTCGGCCGGCCTGCCGACCAGCAGCGCCAAGCTGTACACCGGCCCCGTCGTGATCGCGAGCCAGGTCCTGCTGAAGGTCGCGGTGTTCGACGCCGCGGGCAACATCACGCTGGCGAGTGGCACGTACAAGCCGGCCCCGGACACGAGCCCGGCGCCGAACGCGCTCGCCGCGCCGACCGGCACCGCCGGCCAGCAGGCCGTCTCGCTGAAGTGGACGGCGACCGACACCACGATCACCGGCTACGGCGTGACGATCTACAACGTCGAGACCGGCACCACCGAGGTGCGCGAGACGACGGCCAAGACGCTGAACGTGACCGGTCTCACCGCGAACACGCCGTACCAGTTCACGGTCAAGGCCAAGAACACCGGCGGCTGGGGGCCGGAGTCCGACAAGACCGAGCAGCTCACGCCGACGGTCCTCACCGACCGCGTGACGATCGGGACGGCGAAGTGGAAGAGCGGTGACTTCCGGGTCACCGGCACGGTCACCGCGCCCGGCACCGTCATGACGCTGCACACGTCGGCCGCGGGCCCGTCGATCGGCGGCGCCACGTCGACCGCCGCGGTGGCGCCCGAGACCGGCGGGGTCTACGACATCCGCCTGCGCAACGGCAACGCCCCCGCGACCCGCCCGGCGCAGGTCTGGGTGAAGTCGGCCGGCGGCGGCGTCGCCGGGCCGTTCCCGGTGACCCAGGGCTAGCCCGGGACACCCGCACGGAGGTGCACGACCCGAGGGGCCCGTCGCGGATGCGACGGGCCCCACGGCCGTTGGTGGCTACTTGTCCGCGGAGCCGGGCTCGGCCATCCGGCGGTGCATCTCCGCCTTGACGCTGTCGGGCAGGAAGCGGCTGGC